>JAYTHD010000045.1:0-2662 GCA_043732975.1 Verrucomicrobiota bacterium | reverse complement strand
GCGAAAGCAAATCTCCCTTTCCGCAGAGTGTCAAAAAGCCAAATTCCAGTCGATAAACCGACAGGGACACGACCGGCCAGCATCTAATCGTTCGCCGCGTGGGTTGAAGCGGGCCGATGATTGGGGACCACTTCGGATGTGGTATTGGAAATTCAGGCTTTGCCTCGTCCAACCCGCAACATTTTGCCGCCCACATAGCGCGCGAAGGCTTCGGCAGATGTTGTTTCGGGGACTGGCATGACAAGAATATCACCAAGGAGCCACGAAAAGGCGACGCCGTCCTCCTCGCCGTGGAACCCGAAGCGGCCGCACGTCAGACCGGCTCCGGCCTGGCCCAGTGGGTACCGAATCGCCAACGTTCGGCCAGGACATTCAGCACGTCGGCTTGCGAGTATTCCGTCAACAAACGTTGCATCTCCGTGGCCGCCGACTCTTTCCCGACGAAGGCAAAACCCAGAACGCGGCGGAGACGGGTGGTGAGGTAGGCCTGCGGATCGTCACCCGTTACGTCGGCATTCTCGCTCACCGCTGCGAGTGCGGAGGCAATCTCGGCGGGATCCCGCTCGGCGATCAATTCACAGAACACCTCAGCCCGGGCGGAGTTGTCAAAACCAGGGGTCCCGAAGATCGGAATACAACGTGCCGCAATCAGTTCGCGCGGGGTCACCGGAGGCGCGTAGGGGATCTCCCTGTCTGCAAGGACCGGGGCGGTCACCATCCGGGAAGCCGGTGTGGTCCATCGGAATTGCAGCGTTACCTGATGGGCTGCCTGATGCTCTTCACCGCACCTCACCGGCCGCCAGCGGGCCCCACCAGGTGCCCCCGTCTCCGCACCGGCCGGGTCCAGGACCACCGACAGATTGAGGGTGACCGTCTCCGCCTGCAGGCTGGCTTCCTTTGGTTGGGCAGACGGGTCCGCCAGTCCGGCTTCAATCTCCCAGCGCAACGTCTGGATCAAACTGCTGAATTCGTTCATGACGGTAGACAGAGGAACATCAACGGGGGCAACCTCAGGACAATCTTTAGCTGGTGGATCCTTGACGTCAACAGGTGCCCGCAGGTGTGCGGTCGTCTGCGCCTCACCGGCGGCCCTTCCTGGGTGAACCGACGGCCTGAGCCACGCGCCACCCCGCCGCTTCGCATCGGGCCCGGGCCTCCTCCCGGGTCGTGCCGGTGAGTTCCATCACGATGCGCACTGCCCGGTCCCGCAATTTCACGTTCGAAGGATTCAGGTCGACCATCAGATTTCCGACGACTTTTCCCAGTCGCACCATGGTCAGGGTGGTGAGGATATTGAGGACCCATTTGGTGGCCGTGCCGGACTTCAACCGGGTGGAACCGGTCAGGATTTCCGGGCCAACATTCAATGCCAGCACCACGGTGGGCCGGTGTTTCCGCGGGATTTCCAGGTGCGGATTGAAGCACAGCAAGGCGGTTTTTGCGCCGGCCTCGCGAGCGGCCGCCAGGGCTCCCCAGACAAACGGCGTTCGCCCGCTCGCAGCGATGCCCACGACTATGTCCTGCGCACCCACGCGGCGGAATCGGATCGCCGCCGCACCGGCCGAGGGATCGTCTTCCGCTCCCTCGACCGCCGAATGCAGTGCCCGTCCCCCGCCAGCCATGATCCCCTGCACCTGCTCCGGCGCGGTGCGAAACGTCGGCGGACATTCGCTCGCATCCAGAACCCCCAGTCGGCCGCTGGTCCCGGCGCCAACGTAAAAAAGACGACCGCCCCGTCGGAGTGCCGCGGCGGTGAGGCGGATCAGTTTTTCCAGGGGCTGGGCCTGTTCGCGGACGGCATCGGGAAGGCGCGACTCCTCGGTCAGCATCAGCTCAATGGCGGCCGACAACGGAAGTCGGTCCAACTGCGCCGACCGTGGATTGCGCGCTTCCGTGGGGGACAACTCCCGCGACCGCGGGATGAACACTTCGCCCG
Source organism: Verrucomicrobiota bacterium (assembly GCA_043732975.1). GTDB lineage: Bacteria > Verrucomicrobiota > Verrucomicrobiia > Limisphaerales > UBA9464 > CANIZL01. The sequence goes on along the minus strand of JAYTHD010000045.1, from coordinate 726 downwards.
ACACACGCCGAGGTTGGGTGATCCCGGCCAATGGAAGCGTCGCCGAAACCGCCGTCGCCACCCCGCCGACAGCCTGGGCCATGCGGACGGCACCCCAGGCGGATTCCACCGCCAAAGTTCGCACCCGCGTGCCCGGCCGGCCGGCCTTCAATTGTCGGCCAAACCAACGCGCCGCCGCGGGTTGCCGGGTGAAAACCGAGCCGCAGAGGACGAATTCAACCGGCCAGTCCGCCCGATTCCGCGGAGCCAACCGGTGTGCCGTCACCCGCGCCTGAGCCACGAGCTCCTGCTGACACTGTTGCACCACCGAGCGCGCCAACGGATCCCCGGATTCAGCCGCCGCAAAAACTTCGGGCGCCAGACTCGCGATCCCGGCTTTGCCCGCGGACTGAACCCATCCGATCAGCGCAGCGGGTTCATTGAGGACCAACCGACGCAGAAAACCAACCCCCAGCGCCGGCCATTCGCCCGTCCGTTCGAACGTCGCCACCACGGCGCGCAGTCCGGAAAGGGCCAGATCGTAACCGCTGCCCCGATCGCCGAGCAGATGACCCCAGCCGCCGACCTTGATGATTTCCCCTCGCGGATTCCGGCCGTAACAGCACGAACCCGTCCCGCAGACAACGATCACCTGGGCACCGCGCACCGCCGACAAACTCCCGAAAGCCGCCTGCCAGGCCGTCTCCAGGTCATGATCCACCCACGACGGTGTCCCGGGCCAGAGCG
>JAYTHD010000044.1:0-6382 GCA_043732975.1 Verrucomicrobiota bacterium | reverse complement strand
GATAATGTCTGCTGCCGGGATCCTCCGGATCGAGAGAGGGGGATGCCGTCGCCCGGCCCATGAGCAGCGCGAAAACCGCGGGCAGAATGAAGAGCGTGGCCGGAGTGACCACGGCCAGACCGCCGACGACCGCGCGTCCCAGGGGGGCTGTTTGCGGTCCGCTTTCACCGAGGCCCAAGGCGAGCGGGATCATGCCGGCGATCATGGCGATGCTGGTCATCAGGATGGGCCGCAGGCGGGAGGTGGCACCCGTGACGGCGCCTTCGGCCGGCGTGGCGCCGGCTTGCCGGGCCTTCTCCGCAAACGTCACCAGCAGGATGGCATTCGCGACGGCGACGCCCACCGCCATGATGGCCCCGATGGCGGACTGGAGGTTCAGTGTCGTGCCCGTGACGGCGAGCAGCAGCACGACGCCGGCGAGCACGGCGGGGACCGTGGACACGACCGTCAGGGTGAGTCGCAGGGATTGAAAATTGGCGAGCAACATCAGGAAAACCACACCGATGGCCACGCCCAGTCCGGACTGGAATCCGCCCACCAACTGGCGCAACGGGATGGCTTGTCCACGCACATCGACCCGCGTGCGTGCGGGCCAGAGGCTGGCGTTGGCGATTTCGGGGAGCTTCTCCAAATCCCGCAACGCACGCCCGAGGTCCGTGCCCCGGCGCAGGTTGGCGGTGATGCTCACCACCCGGGCCATGTTGTAGCGTTCGTACTGGCCGACCGCCGTCCCCGGGGTGATCGACGCCACGTTGCGGAGCAGCGTGCTGCGGCCGCTGGCGGTGGTCACGGGCAGATTCTGCACGTCCTCCAGCGAGCGGGTTTCGGTCTGGGGGATCTGCACCTGCACGCTGTAGCTCACGCCGGAAGCGGGATCGGACCAGAAATTCGGGACGGTGAAGCGGCTCGAAGTGGTGGCGGCCACCAGCGATCGCGTGACGTCGCCCACCTTGACGCCCAGCAGTCCGGCCCGTTCCCGGTTCACCGACACATCGACGGTGGGAAAGTCGAGCGCCTGGGCCAGTTGCACATCGCAGAGCGCGGGCAGGGTGCTGAGTTGGGTCAGGAGACGTTCCGCGTAGGTGCGGCTCGCTGCGAGGTCCGGCCCACTCACGGCCACCTCGATGGGAGTGGGCGAACCAAAGCTCATCACGCGGCTGACAATGTCGCTCGGTTCAAAGGACAGCCGGACGTCGGGCAATTCCGCAGGCAACAGGGTGCGCAGGCGGTCCTTGAGCGCGGGAATGGACACGGAGTTGCCGGGGCGCAACTGGACCGACATGTGCGCTTCTTCCGGGCCGCCGTTCCAGAGGTGAATGAGATTCACCGGATAATTGGCCGCGTGCACGCCCACCAGACCCAGCGTGAGACTCACATTGGTGGGACCGGCTTCGCGGCGGACGATTTCCAGAGCCTTCAACGCGAGACGTTCCGTGATGTCCAGGCGCGTCCCGGCCGGGGCACGCAGACGGAAGGCGAATTGTCCGGCGTCGACGGCCGGGAAAATCTCCCGACCCAGCGTGCGTCCCACCAACACGATGATCGCGAGCGTCGCCGCCAGATAGACGCCCAGGATCAGCCAGCGGGCCGGGAGAAGAGTCTGGAGGATCCTGCCGTGGATCGTCTGAACGCGGAGCAGCCAGCGGGATTCCCGGATGTGGGCGGCGTTGGATTTCAGCAGATGGATGCTGAGGATCGGCACCAGCGTGCTGGACAACACGAATGACGCCATCATGGAGTACCCCACCGCCAGCGCGAGCGGTGCGAAGAGCGCGCGGGCCGCGCCCTCCATGAAGGCGGCCGGGAGAAATACCGCGACGATGCAGAGCATGGCCAGCAACCGCGGCACCGCGGTTTCGCGGGTGGCGGCGAGCGCGGCGGCGGCGACCGGGAGCCCGCGCTGGAGTTGAACGTGGAGGTTTTCAACGGCGACGGTGGCTTCATCCACCAGGATGCCGACGGCCAGGGCCAGTCCGCCCAGCGTCATCAAGTTGATGCTTTGCCCGCTCACCCAAAGCGCGAACGCCGCACCCAGTAGCGACAGCGGAATGTTGACGACCACGATCGCCGCACTGCGCCAGTCGCCGAGGAGCAGCAGCACGATGAAGCCGGTCAGCAACGCGCCCACCGCTCCCTCCTTGATCAGATCGCCAATGGCGCGGGTGACCACGGGCGATTGATCCAATTCGTAACGGACCCGGATGTCGTCGGGGACGGCGGCCTGAAACTTCGGCAGGTTTTGCTTCACCAACCCGACCACGGCGAGGGTGGACGCATCCGCCCGTTTGGTCACGGGCATGTAGACCGTGCGTCGCCCGTTGACCAAGGCATAGCTGGTCACGAGGTCGCTGGCGTCCTCGACGGTGGCCACATCGCGGATGAACACCGCGCCGGCGGCATTGGCCCGCACCGCCACGCCTTCCAGGTCGCGCACGTTCCGCACCACGGCGTTGGCCGTCACGATGGGATATTTGTCCCCCAGGTTCATATTGCCCGATGGACTGATGACATTCGCCTGCGCGATCGCCTGGACGATTTCATCCGGGGAAATTCCATAGGCGCGGATCCGGTCGGGCTTGACGTTGATGGTGATCGTCCGGGCGCTGCCGCCGAAGGGTGGCGGCGCCGAAACTCCCGGCAGGGTGGCGAAGAGCGGGCGGACGCGGTTCAGGGCGGCGTCCTGCATTTGCCCGACGGTGCGATTGGTGTTCTCGGTGGAGAAAACCAACTGGCCGACCGGCACGCTGCCGGCGTCGAAGCGGGTGATGAAGGGTCCGGGCGTGCCCGGGGGCATGAAGGCGCGTGCGCGATTCACGTAGGCCACGGTTTCGGCCATGGCCGCGGACATGTCGGTGCCCGGGTGGAATTGCAGCTTCATGATGGAAGCGCCCTGAATATTCTTCGACTCCACATGCTCGATGCCGGCGAGGTAAAGAAAGTGGTATTCGTAATAATAGGCGAGGGAGCCTTCCATCTGACCGGGATCCATGCCGCCATAGGGTTGGGCGACATAGATCGTGGGGATGCCCAGCGGCGGAAAGACGTCGCGAGCCATGCGACGCAATCCCAGAACACCTCCCAGACAGACCGCCAGGATCAGAACGAGGACCGTGACGGGTCGGCGCAGGCAGGCGTTGAGGGGCGACATGGTCAATCTCAGGCGGCCGTCCCCGCCGTGGCGGGAGCGGGTGGGGAGGAATGGGGATCAGGTGCGGCGGACCGGCGATGGAACCACGCGCCCATCTGACTGAAGAGCACGTAGACGACGGGAATCACCAGCAGGGTGAGAAAGGTGCTGGTGAGCATGCCGCCGACCACGGCGACGCCCATGGGACGACGGCTCTCGGCACCGGCGCCAAAGCCGATGGCGATGGGCAGAATGCCGGCCACGGTCGAGAAAGCGGTCATGAGAATGGGCCGCAAACGGACGCGTCCCGCCTCCAGCATGGCCTCCAGCGGCGTGACGCCGAGGGCGACTTGCTGATTGGCAAATTCGACCAGCAGGATGGAATTCTTGGTGACCAGCCCGACCAGCAGCACCAGTCCAATCTGACTGAACAAATTCAGGTTCATGGCGGGTACCAACGGGAAGAAAAGGTGGATCGCCCAAAGCAAACCAAACGCACCGACGGCCGCCAGCGGCAAGGCCAGCATGACCGTCAGCGGATGAATGAGGCTTTCAAACTGTGCCGCCAACGTCATATAGACGATCAACCCGGCCAGGATCATGACCCACCAGAATTCCGACGACGCATCCGCCAGATTCTTGGCGTCGCCGCCCCAGGCATACAGCACGCCCGGCGGCAATTCCTGGGCCAGAATGGTCTGCACCTGTTCCACGACCGTGCCGATCGGAACGGTGCCCGGCGAGGCGGAGATGCTGGCGCAGCGGAGACGTCCGTAATGGCTGATGGAATTCGGAGCCGCGCCCGTGGTGCGCGTGATCAGACTGCTCAACTGCACCAGTTCACCCTTGTCGTTGCGCACAAAGACGGTGTCCAAATCCTGCGGCGTCAGGCGCGAGCCGCGTTCCAGTTGCGCGATCACCTGATATTCCTTGCCGCCGACTTTGATCCGGCTGAGGTCGAGGCCGCCGAAGAGGATCTGCAGGGTTCGCGAAATATCCTCAATGGTCACACCCAACGAGGCGGCGCGGGAGCGATCAATGGCAATGCGCAGTTCGGGCTTGTTGACCTCGTACGTGCTCCGGACGTTTTTCAACAGGGGGCCGGCGGCATTCGTCAGACCGCGCAACCGGTTGGCGATGTTCTGCGACAGCGTGTTCAACTGTTCGAGATCCTGACTTTGCAGGATCAATTCGAAGGGTGAGTTGTTGAAGCCCACTTCAATGGCCTTGGGCAGATTGGCGATGGCCAGTCCGCCTTCCACTTCGGTCATGAAGCGTTGCGCGACGCCGCCGGGTCCATTGACGATGTCCTGCACGGAGCGACTGCGTTTATCGCGGTCGGAGAAGGTGACGAACACCACCCCGAAACTGGCCTGGCCGGGGCCGTTGAAACCCGGAGCGACCATGGCCCCGTAGCTGGTGACTTCCGGAATGGACGCCACCACCGCCTCGGCCTTGCGCAATTGCCGGTCGGTGTATTCGCTGGTCGAGCCGTTGGGTGTGAGCACGATGCTGAACATCCGGCTCTTGTCTTCCTGGGGCAGGAAATCCTGATCCAGTCCACGATAGGCGAGGACCATCATGACGACGGTTCCGAGGGTCATCAGGACCACGCCGAAACGGTGTTGCAGGCACCAACGCAACGCGATGAGGTAAGACCGGGTGAAGGTGTCGAGGGTCCATTCGAAGACGCGGAACAATCCCCGGGCCTGCTTGTGGTGAACGGGTTTCAAGACCCGTGCCGCCAGCGCGGGTGTCAGTGTCAGAGCGACGAAGGCGGAGATGGCGACCGAGCCGGCGATGGCCACGGCGAACTCGATGAACAGACGGCCGGTGCTGCTCTTTTGAAAGGCCAGGGGGGCGAACACGGCAATCAGGGAAATGGTGATCGCGATGACGGCGAAACTGATTTCATCCATCGCCTTGTACGCCGCCTTCATCGGCGGTTCGCCCGCCTCGATGTGCCGGAAGATGGCCTCCAGCACGACGATGGCGTCATCGACGACGATGCCGATCACCAGGACCAGCGCGAGCATCGTGAGGATGTTGATCGAATAGCCCAGGGCGTAGAGGATCGCGAAGGTGGCGATGATGGAAACGGGGATGGCCACCGCGGGGATGAGCGTCGAACGGAAGTCGCGGAGGAACACGAAGATGATGCCCACGACCAGGAGGAACGCGATCCCGAGCGTTTCCCAGACCTCTCCGATCGCTTTCTCCACGTAGGTGCTGGCGTCAAATCCCACCCAGATCTCACAACCCGTCGGCAGGCTGGGCCGGATGGCGTCCATCTCGTTTTTGACGCCGTGGGCCACGGTGACGGTGTTGGCGCGGGCCTGCTTGACCACGCCCAGAAAGATGCAGGGTTTGCCGCGGGCGCGGGCGATGGTCCGCACGTCTTCCACACCGTTTTCGGCGCGTCCGATGTCGCGCAAACGGACGAGGGTGGCGCCCTGGCTGCGGATCACGAGGTCGTTGAATTCGTCCGCCGTCTTCAATTCGCCCCGGGTCTGGATGGTCATTTCCCGGTCCAGATTTTCCACGCGCCCGCTGGGGAGTTCGAGATTCTGCTGACGCAACGCCCGCTGGACATCGAGCACGGTCACCTGCCGGGCCGCCATGCGGGCGGAATCCAGCCAAAGGCGCATCGCAAAGCGCTTCTCTCCGCCGATCGTGACGGACGAAACGCCGGCGATGCCTTGAAATCGCGGCTTGAGTTGACGTTCGGCGAGCGTGGTCAATTCCAGTGGCGAATAGCGTTCGCTGTTGAGGGCGATCCAGATGATCGGCTGGGCATCCGCGTCCTGCTTGGAAACAATGGGCTCGCGGATGTCGATGGGCAGCGCGCCCCGGATCCGCGAAACCCGGTCCCGCACGTCCTGGGCGGCGATGTCGATGTCGCGGGAAAGATCGAACTCAATGGTGACGCTGCTGACGCCTTCGCGACTTTCCGAGCGCAGGGTCTTGATGCCTTCGATGTTGTTGATGGCTTCCTCAAGGCGTTCGGAAACCTCCGTCTCCACCACCTGCGCATTGGCCCCGGGATACACCGTCACCACCGAGATCACGGGCGGATCAATGTCCGGCAATTCACGCACCGGCAGGCGGCTCAGCGCGATTATACCAAAAAGGATCAGCGCGAGATTCATCATCCAGGCGAGGATGGGACGCTTGATGGAAATGCGGGAGAGGAACATGGCGATGGGCCGGGTTGAGCCTAGTTGAGGTAGGCTTTGGCGGCGTCGGGTCCGGCGG
>JAYTHD010000043.1:0-20506 GCA_043732975.1 Verrucomicrobiota bacterium | reverse complement strand
GTCTTGATTCGACACCATGTCATAAAAAATATACTCAGCTTGCGCGCCTTGGTGAGACGCAGCGGCTGCTCCGCCAGAACATCAAAATTCGTCTGTTCGATGCGCAATAACAATTGCCAATAAACCGCCCCCATCACCTCGGCGGCGATCATGGAGCCCTGGTCTCCGGCCGGCAGCAGTGATCGCGCCCGCCGAAAAAAGCCGCGGGCCCGCTCCGCCATCTCCGCACCCAACCGGCGGAAACCATCGGAACTGCGGCGATTCAGAATATCGTCGGGCCGGACGCCCTGCCGTTCGAGATCCGCCATCGGCAGGTAAATGCGTCCCCGGGCCGCATCATTCCCCACGTCGCGCAGGATGTTCGTCAATTGCAGCGCCTTGCCCAGCGCATCGGCATATTCCCGACAGCGCGCGTCCTGGTAACCGAAGATCTCTATGCTCAACAACCCCACCACCGAGGCCACATGGTAGCAATAGCGCTCCAGAGCCGGCTGATCGGGATAGCGCACAGTCTCAAGATCCATCTCCACCCCGGTGATAAGTTCATCGAAGTGAACCTGCGGCAACCTGTATTCCTGAATGAACGGCCGGAGTTCCCGCAGGACGGGCAGGGTCGGTTCGCCGCCGGCACACGCGATCCGCGTCTCCTCCCGCCAGCGATCCAAATCCGCACGTCGCTTCGCCAGCGGGACGCCGTCATCATCGGCAATGTCATCCACCTGCCGGCAATACGCGTACAACGCCATCATGGCCGCGCGCTTTCCGGGCGGCAGAAGAAAAAAACCAAGCGCGAGATTGGAAGCGCTTTTCTTGGTTATTTGTTCACTGACCTCCGTACTCACGCGAGACCTTCCCGATCAGTATCCGCGGTATCCGACTTGACGGGAGGCAGGCCTCCGGTCTCCGCCAGCGTTGGGTTCGAGGGTCGATGGTCGCGACGACGGTGCCGGCGACGGCGATGTCCCGAACTCGGAGGCTCATCCGGCAACAGGCGGGCGCGGGGACGTCGCGGTCCCCGCCGCAGAAAGACGGCCCAGACCAGCAACGCCACCGCGATGACACCGACACCTATCAAAACCGGGCCCACACCCGAAAGGGCGTGCATCCCCATGCCGTCGACGGGCGTCGGCAGCTTGGGCAATTCGGCGAGCATGCCGATAGCCTGGGAGGCGTGAATCATCGCTGCTTGGAAGCTGGCGAAGGATCCCCTTCTTCGTCAACCGTGCCGTCCGGCAAAAGGCCGAGCCGGCTCATGCGGTAACGCAGGGCATGGCGCGTCACTCCCAACTCACTCGCCGCCTTGGTAATGCTGTCGTCCGCCCGCTTCAGCGCCCCTTCAATCAACTCCTGTTCAAATCGCAACAGGGCATCGCCCAGCGTCTCCCCGGGCCCGAGAAAAACCCGGGCCATCCCGCCACCCACCCCGGCCCCGGGCTGCCGATTCAGCATCCCGCCGCGGAGTCGGGATTCCACCTCGAAGTCCGGCAGACTGGCCGGATGAATCTCGTCCCCGGGCTCAAGAATGACGGCCCGCTCAATCACATTGCGCAATTCCCGGATGTTTCCCGGCCAGGAATGGGCCTCCAACGCCTGGAGTGCGGTTGGGGTCACCCCCCGGATCGATTTTCCCAGCCGGGCCGCAAAACCGTGGAGAAAATGGCGGGCCAGCAGTCCCACATCGCCCACCCGTTCCCGCAAGGGCGGTGGACGGAATTGCATCACGTTCAGGCGATGAAACAAATCCTCGCGGAATTCGTTCTTCTGGATCGCGTCCACGATGTTCCGGTTCGTGGCGGCGATGAGCCGGACACTGACGCGCAGTTCCTGGGTGCCGCCCACCCGGATGAACGAGCCGTCCTCCAAAAAACGCAACAACTTCGCCTGCAGCGGGCGGCTCATGTCGCCGATCTCATCCAGAAAGATGGTCCCGCCGTCCGCTTCCTCCACATAGCCGCGCTTGGTGCGATGCGCCCCTGTGAAGGCTCCCTTTTCGTAGCCGAACAATTCGGACTCCAGCAGCGTCTCCGGAATGGCGGCGCAATTCAGGCGGACATAATTCTGGGTCGAACGTTTGCTCAGGCTGTGAATGGCGCCCGCGATCAATTCCTTCCCGGTCCCGCTCTCCCCGAGGATCAGCACCGTCGCATCGGTCGGGGCGACCGTCTGAATCAGCTGGCGCAATTCGCGAACCTTGGGCGCATCACCGATCAGATGTTCCACCCGATACGCCTCGCCGGCCCGGACCTTGAGGGCGGCATTCTCGGTGATCAGTTGATGGCGCTCCGCACACCGCGCCACCGCGTGCAGGAGTTCATCCGGTTCAAACGGCTTCCCCAGATACTCGATGGCCCCGGCCTTGATCGCCTCCACCGCCAGTTTTGGGGTGGCATAGGCCGTCATCATCAGCACCGGCAACCCGGGCTTGCGTCGGGCCATCTCCCTCAGCAGCTCATAGCCACTCATCCCGCCCAGCCGCCCGTCGGTCACCACCATGAACAGGTCCTCGGCCCCCATGAGCTTGAGCGCCGCCTCCGCGGAATCGGCGAGACGCACCTCGTAACCCTCGTCGACCAACACGGTTTGCAACGAGAGACGCATGTTCTTCTCGTCATCCACCACCAGCAAGGGAGGCAATTTCATGAACGGAGACGCATCGCTGTCCGGGCGGGTAACGTCACGACAAAACACGCGCCCCCTTCCGGCGCGGATTCCACATGGACCGTTCCGCTGTAAAGGTCACAATTGTGCTTCACGATGGCGAGGCCCAGACCGGTCCCACGATTCTTGGTGGTGAAATAGGACTCGAAGATGCGCTCCCGCAGGGCGGGTTCGACTCCGGGACCGGTGTCGCGAACCCGCAGCGTCACGGTGTAGTCATCCGAAGTTTGCACCGATAGAAACACCTCCCCCTGCCCGTCCAGGGCTTCCTGGGCATTGGTCAGCAGATTGGTGCAGATCTCCTCAAAATGGGCGCGATGCCCCATGAGCAACGGAACCACGGGTGCGTACTGACGATGCACCCGGATCTTGAAATCCGCCCCGGCAGGCCAGACCGCTGCAATCGAACGATCCAGAATCTCCGTCAATTGAACCCGCTCGACCCGGCCCTCGGCGAGCTGGGAGTACCCCATCAGTTCGGTCAGGATGCGATCCGAGCGACTGACTTCTTCACGGATGATATTAGCCTGCTGGACCACGGAGGGCTGACCGATTTGGCGTTGCAGCGTGTACGCGGCATTGTTGATGATCCCCAACGGGTTCTTCAATTGGTGCGCAATCTCGGCCGCCAACCGGCCCGCGGCGCGTAGTTGAGCCTCTTTCTCGGCAAATTCCTGAGCCTCGATCTCCTCCAGGCGGCGTCGATCCAACACCACCCGCACGCCGGCACAGCAGGCGGCGACGGCCAGGAGCAGCAAGGCCCGCAGCACAATGGCCTCGGTCGGTTCCGGATTTGCCTCCGGCGCTTCGGCGAGCCGCCACGCCGTCCGGCTTACGTTCACGCTTTCGATCTGATTACGCTCCTCGGACGAAATCGCCCGTTCAATCCCGCCCGCCACCAGATAGGCTCCGACCATGGCCACATTGATCATCGCCTGGACGTCCACATGCGGGACCACGAGCGCGGCGCGGACCATGAGGGCGGGAAACAGCCAGAACAGCGTACTTTCGAACCCCAGCGTCACCAGGCAAAGCGCGGCCATCGCCACCCCGTCCAGCAAGGCCTGAATGTAGACCACCCGGGCCAACACGCGCAGGGAGACTTTGCGCATCCCCAGGAGGATCCACGCAGCGCCCACGCCGGCGGTGCCGTAGATCACCAGAAAGGTGCGCACGACGTTCAACAGATCGTCCCGCGGCTGCATGACCCGGTAGAACGAATCCGAGAAGAAAAGGAAGTAACTGGAAATCACCAGCAGGGCGGCCTTGACCCACAAGCCCAAACCCAGTTCCACAAAGCGGACCCGACGACGAAACAACTCCTCGTCCACCGGCGTCGGCCGGGTCCAGCGTCGCCACGTCTCCCCGAATCGAGCCCAAAGCTGCCGCGCCTTTTCGAGATTTACCGGGGCAAGCATCGCAGGTCCTAGGCGGACGATGGGCGGAGCAGCGTCTTCACCCGGCCGGCAATCTGATCGATCGGCCACAACCGCCCCAATCCCTCATAGCCACAGCTCAGCATCCCCTCCTCCGGGCCGATGAATTCCACACCCCGGGATTGCAACTGCGACACGTTCGCCTGGGTGGCCGGATGCAGCCACATCCGGCCGTTCATCGCCGGGGCTGCCAGAATCCGCGCACCGGGATTCAAGGCCAGGGCCACGCCGGTCAGGGCATCGTCGGCCACTCCGTGCGCCAGTTTCGCGAGGCAGTTCGCCGTGGCCGGCACGATCAGGAGCAGATGCGCCTCGTCCGCGAGCCGGATATGCACGGGCTTCCACCCATCTTCTTCGTCGTACAAATCGGTCACCACCGGCTGCCGGGTCAGCGTCTTGAACGGCAGCGGCAGCACAAACCGCTGGGCATCCGCCGTCAGGATCGCATTCACGCGAAATCCGTCCCGGGTCAATTGACTGGCCAGATCAATCGCCCGGTGGGCGGCGATGCTCCCGGTGACACCGAGGACGATGTTTTCGTTCATGGCTTCAGGAACTCGCCACCGCCACCCCCCAACGTCGCGGGTGTTGCCGATGCCACTTTCGCAGTGCCATCCCAGGAAAAATCCACCCGGCCCTGCCGATGTCGCTCCGCCGCGAGGATCTCCCGCATGGCTGTCAGATCCTCGGCGCGGGTCCGGCTCACCACCAGGTAGTCATAGTGGGGGGCTTCGGCCAGTTCGGTGGTGGCCGTGGCGAGCCGTCGTTCGATGACCTCGTCACTATCCTGCGCCCGGCCGCGCAGTCGATGCTCCAGCTCGGCCCGGGACTGCGGGGTCAAAAACACCGTCACCAGCGCCCGCCGCAATTCCGGATCCCGCGCCGCCAGGCGCCGGACCGAGGACGCCCCCTGGACATCAATCGCCAGCAGCACGTCGTGGTCCTGCCGCAACCGCTCCAACACGGACGACTTCAAGGTGCCATACCGGTTTCCGTAGACCTCCGCATGTTCCAGGAAATGCCCCGCCTCGATGCGCCGGGCGAAATCCACCGGCTGGAGGAAATGGTAGTCCACCCCGTCCCGCTCACCGGAACGGGGTGCGCGGGTGGTGCAGGTCACGACGCGTCGCAACCGGGGTTCGTGTTCGAGCAAACCGTGGCTCACCGTCGTTTTACCCGCCCCCGACGGCGCGGAAAGTAACAGCAATATCGCACTCACGAGTCCATCACCTTGCCTGAGCGCCCCGCACCCGTCGAGCGGATTGCAAATTCGGGCCGGGCGCCTTCCCGGACGGATTCAAGCTTCCTGTGACTGATCAAAGGGGCCAAATTCGGCACGATCCAGAGCAGGTTGTTTGGGGCACGAACTCAGAAACGGAGGGCGTCCGCGAAGCGACCCACCGTTCCAAGTGCGACATTCCACCGCGAAGCGTGTTTGCGGAAGCGTGCGGTCGAAATGGAAGTAGCGTTTTCCGAGAGACTCCGCGCTGCGGATTCGTGCTCACTTGACCGCACGTTTATTGCACAGTTTCGCAAGTGATTGATGGAGTGTGGAGCGGGTGAAGGGAATCGAACCCTCGTAACTAGTTTGGAAGACTAGCGCTCTACCATTGAGCTACACCCGCAGCGACGCAATATGTGGCCGGTTCCGCCGGCTCAGGCAAGAAGAACGTGACGCGGGCCACGGCGGATTCTGTCACGCCACCCCACCCTGCCCAGGCGAAGCGGCGGGTTTTGCAATGGCGGGTTGACGAGGCCACGGCGCCATCAGTTCCACTCGCCGCCCAGCCGTAACTCGCGCCCTGTTCAGTGCTGTTTTCACCGGCTAGGATCGACGGCAACGCATGAGTGAATCTGTGAACGTGAACGAATTGCTCCTCGCTGGTGGCCGCATCATCGACCCCGCAGCGGGCATCGATCAGTGCGGCGATGTGCTGTTGCGGGACGGGCGGATTGCCGCCGTGGGCCCGGAGGCCGGCCGATCCAGTCGACCGGGTGGCCGGCGTATCGACGTGACCGGACAGGTGGTTTGCCCGGGGCTCATTGATTTGCATGTGCATTTTCGCGAGCCGGGCCAGACCAAAAAAGAGGATTTGATCACCGGCGCGCAATGTGCCGCCCGGGGTGGATTCACGACGGTGGTCTGCATGCCGAACACCAACCCGAGCATCGACAGTCCGTCCACCGTGGCCTTGATTCAGGAACGGGCGAGAGCCGCGTGCGTCAATATCTTCACTTCCGGCGCCCTCACCAAGGGCACCGCCGGGGAAGAAATGGCGCCCATCGGAGCGCTGGCGAAGGCGGGCGTGGTCGCGCTCTCGGATGATGGACATTGCATCCAGAACAATGACCTCATGCGCCGGGCCTGCGAATACGCCCGGATGTTCGGACTGCCCGTGATGGATCATTGCCAGGATTCTTCCCTCGTGCAGGCAGGCGTGATGCACGAGGGATGGTATTCGACCATGCTGGGCCTGGCCGGCTGGCCCAGCGCCGGGGAGGAGATGATCGTCGCGCGCAACATCCTGCTGGCGGAGCAGACGGGCACGCCGATTCATTGCCAGCATATGAGCGCCGCCGGCAGCGTGCGCCTGATCCGTGAAGCCAAAAAACGCGGTGTGCCCATTTCCGGCGAAGCCTGCCCGCATCATTTCACCCTGACGGACGCCGCGCTCGCGGGCTCCGAGGAATTCTGGAAGACCGACGGCGCCGAAATTGCCCAAAGACTTTTCACCGGCCGGACGCTGCCGGAATGGCCCTCCTACCACACCCATTTCAAAATGAATCCGCCGCTCCGGACCGCCGCGGATCGCGAAGCTGTTCTGGAAGGCCTCGCGGACGGCACGTTGGAGATCATCGCCAGCGATCACGCTCCGCATACGGAGACCGAAAAGGAACAGGAATTCGCCTTTGCTCCGTTTGGAATCCTGGGACTGGAGGTCGAACTGGCGCTATCCCTGACTCAACTGCTGCACACGAGGCGCCTGGAGTTGCCGGCCCTGCTGGCCAAACTCACCTGCAATCCCGCGCGTTTCCTCAAGCTGCCCGATCAGCGCGGCACACTGGCCATCGGCGGCGCTGCGGATGTCACCGTGTTCGATCCCCAGGCAACCTGGATCAGCCGCCGCGAGGAAACCGCCTCGAAGTCCCGCAACAATCCCTTCCACGACTGGGCCCTGCGCGGACGCCCCACGCTGACGGTGGTCGGCGGCAACCTCGCCTGGGAACGTCCCCGCCCGTGGTGACGTTTGACCCGATGGACACCATCACCATTGCCGATCTGGAGGTCTGGTACCACGTCGGGGTTCCCGACGAAGAGCGTGTGCGACCGCAGCGCCTTGCCATCACGATTCAGCTCGGCCTCGATTTCCGGGCGGCCGCGGCTGGCGACGACCTCGATGGCACCATTAATTATTTTGCCCTGACCCAGCAACTCGTCGCGCTGGGACGCGGCCGGCAGTGGAAGTTGATTGAAACGGTGGCCGTCGAAATCGCCGAACTTATCCTCCGCGAACATCGCCCCTACTCCGTCACCGTGGAGATCAAAAAATTCATCCTGCCGAACACCCGCCACGTGGCGGTACAAGTCACGCGTCCGGTCGTGTAAGGCCGCGGAATCATTGATCGGCCGGCGTTGGTCCTTTGGGCGCGCCGGCAGCGGCGAGTCTGATTCAAGCCATCAACTCCGGGATCACCCGGCCCGCGATGCCCGTCAGGCGCGCATCCAGACCTTGGAATTTCACCGACAGACGGGTGTGTTCGATACCCAGCAACCGCAGCATCGTGGCGTGCAAATCGTGCACGTCGATCGGGTTCTCCACCGCCGCATAACCCAACTCATCCGTGGATCCGTAGATCGTCCCCGCCCGGACGCCGCCGCCGGCCATCCAGACTGTGAAGCCAGCGTTGTGGTGATCCCGTCCGTCGCCGCCCTGGCTCATCGGGGTGCGACCAAATTCCCCGGCCCAGACAATCAGCGTGTCCTTGAGCATGTCGCGCTGCTTCAGGTCCGTGATCAGCGCCATGCAGGCGCGGTCAATTTCCTCGGCCTTGTAGGTCACGCCCTGTTTCACACCCCCGTGATGGTCCCAATCCTTGTGGTACAATTGCACGAAACGGACGCCGCGTTCCACGAGACGGCGGGCGAGCAGGCAATTGGACGCGAAGGAACCGTCTCCGGGTTTGCAGCCATACAGCTCCAAAGCCTTGGGCGACTCCTGGGCGACGTCCATGAGTTCCGGCACGCTGGCCTGCATTTGAAACGCCATTTCGTACTGCGCGATGCGGGTGGCGATTTCGGGGTCATCGACAATGGCATCCTCTTGCGCATTCAACGCGTTGATCGCCTTGACCACGTCCTGCTGTTGTTCCCGCGAGACTCCGTTCGGAGAGCCCAGGTACATCACCGGGTCGCCCTTGCCGCGGAGGTGGACGCCCTGGAAACGGCTGGGCAGAAATCCGGGCGCCCACTGCCGGGCGGCGATGGGTTGATTCTGTCCGCCGCGCCCCAGGGACGTCAGCACGACGAATCCGGGCAGATTCTCGGCTTCCGATCCCAGACCGTAGATCAGCCACGCTCCCATGCTGGGACGACCGGCAATCTGGGATCCCGTGTTCATGAACATATGGGCCGGATCGTGGTTGATCGCCTCCGTGGTCATGGAGCGCACCCAGCAGATCTCATCGGCCACTGAACCGATCTGCGGAAACAGCTCGCAAATCTCCACGCCCACCTTGCCGAAGCGCTGGAACTTCAACTGCGGACCGTAGCAGGTGAGTTTCTGCCCCTGGAGTTGGGCGATCTGTTTTCCCTTTGTGAAGGATTCGGGCATCGCCTGGCCATGCATCTCCGCGAGTTTAGGTTTGTGGTCCCAAGTCTCCAGATGCGAAGGCCCACCGGCCATGGAAAGCCAGATCACGCGGCGCGCCTTGGCGGGAAAATGCAGGGGATTGACGACACCCATGGCCCGTGCCGGCGTGGCGGCGCCGCCGGCGCGGAGGCCGGCAGGCTGGAGTAGCGAGGCCAGCGCCAACGCACCGACGCCCTGCGAAGCCCGGCCCAGGAAGACGCGACGGGTTTGTTGCTGACGCAGGAACTGGCGGTATTCAGAAGGGGCATTCATGGCTCAGGAACGCGTGATGGTTTCGTGCAAATTCAACAGGGTGCGGGCCAGATTGGTCCAGGCCGCCAATTCCGCCGGATCGAGTCCGGCCGGCGGGACCGCGGCGCCGACCTTGAGATAGGCTTCCGCCGCGCCCGGGTTTTGGCGGTATTCCGCCAGATGCTTGGCGAGCAAGGGACGCAAAGTGGCGAGTTCTTCCGCCCGCGGTGCCCGGCCGAGCGCCCGCAGCCACGCCCAATGGAAACGGGCGGAGTCGTCGGCGCCGCCTTCCTGCAGGATGCGGACTGCCAGGGCTCGGGCGGCTTCGACGTAGGTGGGGTCATTCAGCAAGACCAGCGCCTGTTGGGGAATGTTGGATCGATTCCGTTCCACCGCACATTCCTCCCGGGTCGGCGCGTCGAAGGCCAGCAGGCTGGGATGGACATACGAGCGCTGCCACCAGACATAAAGGCCGCGGCGGTACAATCCCGCACCCGCACTGGGTTCATAGTTACGGACCGGGAAATTCAGATTCTCCCAATAACCGTCCGGCTGGTATGGACGCACGCTCGGTCCACCAATTTCCGGCGCGAGGAGCCCGGCGATGGACAAGGCATTGTCGCGGACGAACTCCGCATCCAACCGCCAGCGACTCTGCCGTGCGAGTTCGCGATTGTCCGGGTCCCGGGTCAGCAATTCGCGGGGGGCGATGGACACCTGTCGATAGGTGTCGCTCATCACGATGAGCCGCACCATGTGCTTCAGGTCCCAGCCACTTTCACGGAATTCGACGGCCAGCCAGTCCAACAACGCCGGATTCACCGGTGGTTCGCCCTGGGATCCGAGATCATCCAGCACCTTGGAAAGACCGACGCCGAAGAATTGTTTCCACAGGCGATTCATGACGACCCGGGCGGTCAGTGGATTTTCGGGCGACACCAGCCAGGTCGCCAGGTCCAGGCGATTGAGCTTCTTCGACGCAGGGGCCGACGTCGCCACAAGAAATCCGGGCAATGCCGGCTCCACAATCTCACCGGTTTCCACCATCCAATTTCCTCGCGGCAGAATGCGAACCGTGCGCGGCGTGTCGTTCCTCTCGGTGACCAGGCACCGGGGCACCATGGCCTGGAATTCACTGCGGGCCTTGCGGACATCGGCTAGCTTTTGACGCAGACCGGCCAATTGCGGCGCCTGGGCGTTGAAGGCGTTTTGCAGTTTTTGCACCTGTTCCGCCGTGCGTTTTTCGCTCGGCATCCGCAGGAGTTCGGCGATTTCCTTGGGCGGCGACGGTACCATTGGCGCCCGCAGTGCCTCCCGGTTGGTCGAGGCGCCGAGGCGGAAACACCCCAGCGTGTGACTGCCATTCCCGTGGTTCTGCTGCAATTCCACCACCAGCGTCTCGGCCGGATCCAGCGACAGCGGCCCGGCCAATTCCACCTGCAATTGCTGGGCCCGGCCAATGTCCAGCAGGATCGCCCAACCGGCATTCGTTCCCTTCACATCGTGATCGATCGCCGACGCCGCGGACCACCGGCCGTACGGATTGCCTTCCGCGAGGATACTCTGCTCAAGACTGGCGCGGGCCGACTGGAAGGCCACGGGTCGGACCAACGTTCCGGCACGCTCGACGCGAGCCACAATTTCGGTCAGCACGAAATTGCCGTTCTCCGCGCGCCCGGGTCCCTTGTGCGGCAACGCATCATCCGGCAGGACCTCCAGTCGCAGACCCACCAGCGCCGCCGGGGCATTGGTGAAGCGCAGCGTGTAGGTGTCGGTGTCCGGCTTCGGGCCACTCATGAGCACCGAGTGATTTTCGCGAATCTTCCCGGTGGCACCGCCCGCCGAATTAATTTCTTCCGGGTGCAACCGGGACCAGGAAGTCTCGCCTTCCAGCGCCACCGTCTGCTCGGTCAACCAACGGGCGAGCGCGTCCGCCAACTCCGGGTGCGGTGCGTCATATTCCTTCTGCAGGGCCGCGACGAGGGCAGCGTGCCGTTCCAGTTCCGGGGCCTGTTGTTCGCTGGGAATGAAGGCGCCGGGCCCGCGGGCGCCAATGATGGGTTCCTTGATGTCGGCAAAAAAGGCGCCCATCGAATAGAAATCGCGCGCCTTGATGGGATCGAACTTGTGGTCGTGGCATTGCGCGCAGCCGATGGTCTGCCCCAGCCACACCGAGCCCACCGCGCGGACACGATCCGTCAGGTACCGCGATTCATAGTCCTTCTCCTGCGCCCCGCCCTCCTCCGTTGTCAGCAACAAGCGGTTGAAGGCCGAGCCCACTTTGTTCTCCAACGATTCCCCCGGAAGCAAATCACCGGCGAGCTGTTCGCGGGTGAACTGGTCGAAGGGTTTGTTCTGGTTAAAGGACCGGATCACGTAGTCGCGATAGGGCCAGATATCCCGCGGCGTGTCCGAATGGTAACCGACCGTGTCCGCAAAGCGCACCACATCCAGCCAGCCAATCGCCATTCGCTCCCCGTAACGCGGCGACGCCAACAATCGCTCCACGCAACGGGCATAGGCGTCGGGAGCTGCATCCTTCACCAACGTCGTCACCTCCTCCGCCGTCAGGGGCAGGCCCGCAAGATCAAAGCCCAGCCGACGGCCCAGGGTCCGGCGATCCGCCTCGGCTGATGGTTTCAGCCCCACCTCCGCGAGCCGTTGGCGAACCAGAAAATCGATGGCCTGCGACCCGGCGGGAACGGCCGGACGGACGGGCGGGACATACGCCCAATGCCGCGGATAATCGGCGCCTTCCGCAATCCAGCGCTGCAGCAACTCCTTCTGCGCCGCGGTCAGCACCTTGTGGGTTTCCCCGGGCGGCATGAGATCGTCCGCATCCTCGGTCAGGATGCGCTGGATCAACTCGCTTTCCGCAGGCTTGCCGGGCACGACGGCGAACTTGCCGGATTTCGCAGCCTTGAGCGCCAGATCGCGCTGGTCGAGCCGCAGCCCGCTCTTGACCTTCTGGGTGTCCGGACCATGACAGGCAAAGCAGTTGTCCGACAGGATCGGCTGGATGTCGCGGCGGAAGTCCACCGGCGAAGCATTCGCGACGCCGACGCCCATCCCCACGGCGAGCGACCACCCGCCCCAGCGAGAAACCACGGACAGCGCAGACAATTTCATCGGTGTGACGGATACCGTGCACCACTTTTCCATCGTTCGCCAACCCGGCACCCAATCATTTTGCCGACCCAGCACCCATTGCCAAATCCGCCACGCCCGCCAGCCTCAACGGATGGTGGGTTGGCGTTTGGGTGCGGGCTTCTCCTTTTGTGTTGGACTCTCGTTGCTGGTAACCAGCTGCGGCTGGCTGGATCGTGCCGCGGGCAATCCCAAGCAGGAGGCGCACTTCATGGAGGGGGAAGGCCTCCGACAAACCGCCCAATTCGAGGCCGCCCGCGAAGCCTACCAGAAAGCCATCGAGGTCAATCCGGCCAACTTTTACGCCCACCAGGAACTTGGGGATCTGTATTTCCAGCGTTTCAACGACCCGGGCATGGCACTGTACCACTATCATCGTTACCTGGAGATCGGCCAGCGGGTGAATGGTCGAACCTTTACCGATCCCACGGCGGAATCCGGCATCCAGGGCTGTGAATTGAAACTCGCCGAGCGCGTGGCGGGACAAATCGCCCGCCAACGGCCGGCGGTGGAATTCGAACAACTCAAGCGCGACAACGACGTCCTTCGTCAGCAACTCGCGGAATTGCAGCGCCAATTGCAGCTTCGCGCCCTGGAAAATCGGAACCCGCCTCCGGCCACCAATGCCGTTCCCACCAATCGCGTGTCGGTGCCGACGCCGGTTCCCAACAACCTGCGCACCCCGGCTCCGACGAACCGCGTCACCCCTCGAATCAAGCCGAACTTCAGCCCGACGCGTGAGGCCACATCCAATCCCACAAGGGAGGCACCGCGGCCGGCGCCTCGCACCTATGTCGTCCACGCCGGTGACACACCGGCAACCATTGCGCGGGCCCAGGGCGTGAGACTTCCGGACCTGCTGGCGGCCAATCCCGGACTGGAACCCCGCCGGATGAAGGTGGGCCAGGTCATCAAGCTGCCGCCGAAATAACCGCCCGCGCTTCGCAGGTCACTCTGCCGGCAGATCCTTGAGTGATTTCTCGAATTGGGCGGCCTTGGACTGCCAGTCTGCGAGCCGCTCCTGATGTTCGTCGAGGACCTTCGCCGGCACCTTTTGGGCGAACGCCGGATTGGCCAGCTTTTCCGCGACCTTGGCGACTTCGGCATTGGCCTTCTCCAATTCCTTGAGCAGTCGCGCCCGTTCCGCCGAAAAATCCACGAGACCGGCGAGCGGCAGGAATAGCTCACCCAGCGCATTGCTCGCGGAAGGCGTGCCCTTGTCCGGCAACCAGGCGCCGTTCATCACGTCGACCGACTCCGCATTGAGCAGCAGTCGGAGCACTTCAACTTCCGCACCCGCCAGGTCTCCCGCCGGGCGCAGCACGAAGCGCAATTTTTTCGCCGGATCGATCTTGCAACTCCGCCGCAAGCCACGACCGAGGGAGACCAGATCGTACTTGGCCTGCGCCACCTTGTCGGCGGTCTCGTCGAGCCCGAAATAAGCCAGTTCATCCGCGCCAAACGGCTTCGGCCACGCGGCGTACATGATCGTCCGCCCGCCCTGCACCGCCGGCATCTCGAGGGCATAACCCATCCCGTGCCAGAGTTCCTCGGTGATGAACGGCAGGAACGGATGAAACAGCCGTAGCAGGTGGCTGAGGACGAAATCGATCACCGCCAGTTTGTTCACCTTCAACGCGGCGTCGTCTCCCTGGAACGCCGCCTTCGAGGCCTCGACATACCAGTCGCAATACTCCGACCAAAACACGCGATAGAGCGTCGCCGTGGCATCGCTGAAGCGGTACTCGGCAAAGGCGATGTTCAACTCGTGCACCGCCTGGTCCAGTCGCAATAGAATCCACCGGTCATCGGCCGTCAGGCGGGCCGGATCGATTTCCCCCTGAACCTCGGCCGCGATACCATCTGCCATCATGCCGCGGAAACGGCAGGCATTCCACAGCTTGTTGCAGAAGTTGCGCCCGAGTTCCACCGACTGTTCATCGAACAGGATATCCTGTCCCAACGGCGCCGCGCGCATGACGCCGAAGCGAAGGGCATCGGCACCGAATTTCGCGATCAGATCGAGCGGGTCCGGAGAATTGCCTAGGGACTTCGACATTTTCCGGCCCTGCTTGTCCCGGATGATGCCAGTAAAATACACATTCCGGAACGGCATCTCGCCGCAGTACTCGTATCCGGCCATGATCATCCGGGCGACCCAGAAGAAAATGATGTCGGGCCCCGTCACCAGATCCGTAGTGGGATAAAACCGTCGCAGCGTGGCGTTGGCGCCGTCCTGGGTGGCGTCGCCCGTCCAGCCCATGGTGGCAAACGGCCAGAGCCAGGAACTGAACCACGTGTCCAGCACATCCGAATCCTGCACCCAGCCCTCCCCCGGACACTCGATCTGGCAGCGTTCCTCGACGGGCTTCGCCGTCTCACCCGCTGCCTCCAAAGCTCCCGGTTGACTCCGATACCACACCGGCACGCGATGCCCCCACCACAGCTGGCGACTGATGCACCAATCCTGAATGCCACCCAGCCAGTGCTCGTACACCTTGGCCCAGCGATCCGGATAAAACCGCATCGCCCCGTCCGCCACGCAGGCTTTCGACGCTTCGACGCTGGGATATTTGAGAAACCATTGTTCGCTCAAGCGGGGCTCGATCGGCACATCCGCGCGCTCGCTGAAACCGACGTTATTCGTGTACGGCTCCGCCTTGTCCAGGCTGCCGGCGGCTTCCATCAATTCCGCCGCCTTCTTCCGCGCCACAAAACGATCGAGTCCCGCCAGATCCGCCCCGGCTGCTTCGGTCATTTTCGCGTCTGGGGTCAGAATGTCGATGACCGGCAGCCGGTGCCGAAGCCCGATATCAAAGTCCGCCTTGTCGTGGGCGGGCGTCACTTTCAGCACCCCCGTACCAAACTCAAAATCCACATGGTCATCGGCAATGATCGGAATGCGCCGTTCTTCCTTGGGGACGTCCAGCGGCAGGGCGCGATAAACGTGTTTGCCGATCAAATGTTGATAACGGAGATCTTGGGGATTCACCGCCACGGCGGTATCCGCCGGGATGGTCTCCGGCCGCGTCGTCGCGATGGTCAGAAACGTGCCCGGAAGCTCGGCCACCTCCACCCGGAAGTGATACATGAAGCCCCGCTGTTCCTTCATGGTCACTTCCTCGTCGGACAAAGCCGTGAGCGAGGACGGACACCAGTTGACCATCCGCTTGCCGCGATAAATCAGGCCCTTGTGATAAAGGTCCACGAACACTTCCTGCACCCGCCGGGAATACTCGGGATCCATGGTGAACCGCGTCCGGGTCCAGTCACAGGAAGCGCCCAGCGCCCGCAATTGCTGGAGGATAATGCCGCCGTATTTCTCCTTCCAATCCCAAATCTTCGCCACCAATCCGTCGCGCCCGAGGTCGTCCCGATGCTTGATCTCACCCGCCTTCTTCAGCGCCTTCTCCACGGCATTCTGAGTGGCAATTCCCGCGTGATCCGTCCCGGGCAACCACAGAACCTCCTTGCCATCCATCCGCGCTTTACGCGCCAGGATGTCCTGGATCGTGTTGTTCAGGACATGCCCCATCGTGAGCACACCCGTCACGTTGGGAGGCGGGATGACAATGGAATAGGCGGGCTTTGAAGAGGCCGGGTCCGCGGTGAAACAACCTTGTTCCAGCCACGTCGCATACCACTTCTTCTCCACCGCCTGCGGCTCGTAAGCTTTCGACAACTCGCTCATGTACGTCCCCGTACCCTAGCGCAGGATCGAAGCCCCGGAAGGACGAGTTCCAGAAGGCATCCGCGGGCGGGCGAAAATGGGACCTCGGGCGGGCGGAGCGTCCTCCGTGGAGCGCACCAGCCGAAAGGAGTCGTCAGTCGCGGGCGCCGTGATTGCGGAGGACCGTGATGATGTCGCGCAGATGTTGTAACGGGGCTGCGGACACCGGCGAATCCGGCGTCTTCGCCGCCATCCTGGCAAAGCTTTTCTCGAAAGTCCGCGCCTTCCCCAGCGGCGTTTGCCCCGCGGCGTCTTTACGGTTCGGATCGGCGCCGTTCTGCAAAAGCGCTTCCACCAACGGCGGACCCGCCAGCATCCCCAACTCGATCGCCTTATGAAGCGGCGTCTCGCCGTCCGCGTTGCCCGCATTGATGTCCGCCTTGGCGGCCACCAACAGCCGGAGCATCGCGTGGTTGGTCGTCATGAACATCCGATGTTCCTCGTCCGCCAACAATCTGGGATCGGCCTTGGATTTCAACAGCAGTTTCACGACCTCGACCCGGCCCGACGTCACGGCCTGCAACAGCAACGACACTCCCCCTTCCATCCGGGCGTTAACCGCCTCGGGATGCTCGCGGAGGTACGCCTCCAACTCCGGGAGATTGCCTTGCGCCGCGGCGCCCAGAATCCCCGAGGTGAGGCGGGGCTCGGCCGGCCCGGTTACTCCATGCTTTTTGAGGCAAGCCACCACGTCGTCGCGGTGATCTTCCATCGCCAGATCCAGGGGCGACTGATTGTTCTTGTCGCGCAGATCGACGTCGGCCCCTTTTGCCAGCAGGGCCTCAACGGAGGACACGGAGGAAAATTTGGCGGCCCGGTGCAGCGGGGTTTGCCCCAGGTCGTCCGGCAGATTTGGATTCGCACCGTTCGCCAACAACGCCTCCAACGACGCCCCGCGCGTCATCGCCGCGCGATGGAGCGGGGTGCTGCCGTCGGGAAGCCGGGCGTTGAGGTCGGCCTGGTACCGCAACAGGAGCTCGACGATTTCCCGCGAGTCGGCCAGGTGGAGCAACGAACGCCCGTTGCTGTCCCGGGACGCAACCTTCGCATGGTGCCGCAACAAGATCTCCGCCACTGCGGTCTGATTTTGCGAGACCGCGTGCTGGATCAAGGGCTCGCCATCGACGTCGTCCGCCGTGTCCACCATTTCGGGATGCTCGGAAAGGAGTTGCTCCAGAGCGGGCAGATCCGCACGTCGCGCCGCCAGCACGACCCGATCCTTCCGTCGAAGAGTCCCGGTGGCCCCGCTCCGGCCCAGCCGAGCGACCAACGCCGAGTCCGCCGGGATGCCATTGAACACGAGCTCCTGGAGGACATTGCGTCCTTGGAAGTTGGTTGTGTTCACGTTGGCGTGATTCGCCAGCAGCAGGCCGACCAAAGAATGTGCTGCGTTGGTTGACGACTTTCCGGCCGGCAATCCACCGAGGCCGGCGGCCAAACGTGCCGCGGCGAACAGTGGCGTTTCGCCGCGATCATTCTGGCTGTCGACGGTCGCACGATGTTCGAGGAGCAATGTGGCCATGGCCGGATCACCACTCATGACGGCCAGATGCAGTGCGGTTCCACCCAGGCGATTGGTGGCGTTGACATCCGCACCGCGGGCGAGCAGCAGGCCGGCCGTCCCCAGGTAATCCGGGGTCGTTCCCGGCAACGCCTCCTGGCGAATTCGTCCGTCACCCCCAAGCGCCGCCCAATGCAGTGGGAGTTGGCCGTTCAGCCCGTCCCGCGCCCGAACATCCGCTCCGTGGCTCAACAGGGATTCCGCGGCATCCCTCCGCCCCTTCAAGGCCGCCAGATGGAGCGGACTCATTTCCATCGGGCCTCCTGAAGCGTTGACGTCGGCCTGCTTTTCCAGGAGGAAATCCACGGCTTCCATCGTGCCGCGGTCGATCGCGACATCGAGCGGGGAAAAACGCTCGTTGTTCCGGGCCTGGAGTTTCGCGCCGTGGTCGAGCAGCAAGGTGAGGAATTCCTTGGCGCGGGCATCGAGCCCCGCCGCCAGATGCAGCGGGGTGTTGCCCAGCCAATCCTGCGCATTGGCATTTGCCCCGAGCTCCAGCAGCAGTCCGGCGCTCCTGGACTGCCGATTAGTGACGGCCAGATGCAGGGGGGTCTGGACCCACGGCGGGGACATCCGCGCGTTCACGAGTTCCGGGCGGTCCTTCACCATCCGTTGGACGATGTCGAGTTCCCCATGGGAAACCGCCGCCCCAAATGCGCGGTAGGAATCCTGCGCAAAACTGCCCAACGGCGACAGGACCCAGGCCATCGCAATCACGGCGCCCCAGAAACTCAGGGGACGGATGGCGGGAAGAGTCGCCGGACCCATCGACCCACGGAGATAGCAACCGACCCTCGCGCCATTGCTCATGGTTCGCAGGATGGGCCGGCACGTTCCGTGGGGCAACCTTTGGTTGGCCTCGCAGGTCCGTCCGACGGGCACCTCCGGCAAAAATGGGCATTCCGTTTCTGGAGATCGTGATTAGGTTGCGCGGAGTGAGTATTCCGACCTTTTTGTTTCCACGGTTTCTCCGGGCCCTGTATCTCGGATTCTGGCTGACATCGGCCCTGCCGGTTACTGAATTTGCTTTTCAACGCTCCGCGGAAAATTCGAGACGTCAATGTCAACTGAGCGGATCTGACCCCGTTGCCTCCACTGGTCCTTCTTCCGTATTTATTCCGTGTTTCATCCGTGGCTAAAAATGAACGTCATTTGCGGGCCACAACTTTGAGTTCCCCGCACAAATCCAGCGCCTTCATCGCCTGCGCGGTGGCAATGTAGGTGATGTAATGGTAGTTCCCCCGGTAGAGCGAATGCATCCACCACCGCCCGCTCTCGCGTTGCTCCCGCTTCAGCCAGGCCAGACCGCGCTGGATGCGCGCGTCCGCCACAGGGACGTTGCTCTGCCTCAGCAGCACGACGGCCAGCGCGGTCATGTAGGCGTCGCTCTCCGGCTTGGCGGCATCGGGCAGGTTGTCGATGAGGTTCAGCACGGTCGGGCTCATTTCGAAATGCCAGTCCTTCACCGGCGACATGTCGCGCGTGCTCCAGCCGCCGTCGGCATGCTGCTTGGAGGCAAGCAGGGCCAGCGCCGCTTCCCGCTCCGGTTGCGGCACCAGCTCGGGGAAGTAGCACGCAAGCTGGAGTTTCAGGACGCGGTCGAAGTCGTTGTTCGGGGTGGCGGTCTTGAGCCAGGCCTTCAGCTTCGCCACCCGCGCCAGAAGCGTCTCGTCCTTGAGCGCGCCAATCCAGCCGGGCGCAGCGGTGATGGCGCGCGCCGCCTGGAGGCTCAACTCGAAGTCGGTAGTGATGTGCGGGATTTCAACCTCGCCATGGCTCACGAAGGCGCCGCTCTCGGACTGCTGCTCGAACAGATCGCGCAGCGCGCGCTCGGTCGGCTCGGAGAGCTTGCCGTTGATGTGCCGATCCCACTCGGCCAGTCCGAGGCTGCGCCAGACACTGAAAAAGGTGCCGGGATAGTGCTTGTGACCGCGCGTTTCCGTCTCGTTGACCGCCTTGATCTCCTTGGGAACGGTTTTCACGAAGTCCTCGTGCACCTCCGCGCTGGGCGGGCCAAATTGCTTCGTCCAGGCCGTGCGCTCGGTCAGGTAGGGTCCGGTGGTGTGGCAGTTCACGCAGGACATCTCGCGCACCCAGCTCACGGCGCCGTTTTCCAGATACTTGGCGGCGGCATTGAGTGACTCCGGGCCGAACACCTTCACGTGCGGCTCGTCCACCGTGGGGATGCTCACCCGGATGTCACCCGACTGGTATTGGAACGCGGGCTTGGGCTTGTCGGCGGCGTGGCCAACCGCTGAAAGGGCGGAGAGGACGAGGACGGCGATGAGTCGGTAGTGCATGGTGATGACGAATGACGAATGACAAAGGCCCAATGACGAAAGAATAACAGAGCTTGAATCTCGAATGCCGCGAGGCATATCGCGAGTAACGCCGTTCATTCATGCGGAATGACGCCAAAATCATGGTCGCGAGCCATGCCCGTGCAGACAAATGGGACGGAACTTGCGGCGTGCTGGGAATTCACAGAGTATTTTCAACATGAACATCGGGTGGATCCACAAAGACGGTGAAGTGATCGAACTTCCGGCGCTCACGGCGGTCATTCAGCGGGAGGAAGGCTGGTATGTCTCCCAATGTCCGGAACTGGGCGTTGCCAGTCAGGGCAAGACCCGGAAGCAGGCGTACGCCCTGCTGGCGGAAGCGACCGAGTTGTGGCTGGAAGCTGCCAGTGCCAGGGAAATCAAACGTCGGTTGAAGCTGGGCGGGAGCGTCCAGCCCTTGCAACTGACCCATGCCTAAACTCCGGCCACTTTCCGCCACGGAGGTGACCCGCCTCCTTCGCGAGCATGGTTTCGCCTTTGTGCATCAGCGAGGCAGTCACATCATCTATTGACGCCAGTTGCCCGGCGGC
>JAYTHD010000042.1:0-12303 GCA_043732975.1 Verrucomicrobiota bacterium | reverse complement strand
TGAAGCCGCCCTCGCCACCGCCAACAGTGCCGGCGCACCCGTGCGGACGACCGTCCTTTCGACGTCGCCCGGACCCGCGGCCGGGTTCGGTCAGCCCGTCGCCAGGTCTCAGGCAGTGGGTGCCCCCACGGGATTGAGCTTCGATGCCCTCGTCAAGTCCGTCGAAGTCACGAACGGAGCCCCGGACGCCGTTTTTACATTTGGGGTCACGAATATTTCCAAGGAGGACATCACGATTCTGAGCGCCCACACCTCCTGTGGTTGCACGGCGGCCAAGTTGCCCCAACAACCCTGGGTGCTCCACCCGGGCGACCATGGGGAAGTCGGCGCCACCATGCATGTCGCGGGCAAATGGGGGACGGTGACCAAGACGCTGACAATCGCCACCAGTCAGGGCAACAGTATCCTGACGGTGCGCTCGATCCTCCCCGAGGTCAATTCGGTGGCGTCGATCCGGATGTCGGATCGCTCCCGCAATTTGCAGATTGCGGCGGCGGATCGACAATCGGTCTTCCGGGGTGACTGCGCCAAATGTCACGTGGAGCCGACCGTCGGGAAGATCGGCAAGGATCTCTACGTCGCCGCCTGCGGCGTCTGCCACGACGCCGAAAACAAGGCGACCATGGTGCCCGCCCTGGTGGGACGCGTCGGGACGTTCGATGAAGCCTATTGGAATACCTGGGTGCGGAGCGGCAAGGTCGGCACGCTGATGCCCGCGTTTGAGATGAAGCAGGGCGGCCCTTTGTCCGACGAGCAGGTCAAATCACTGACGGCTTTTCTGGCCAATGAATTTGTCCTGACCTCGGCCGTGACGCCGCCCAAGGTCAGTCTACCCCAACCGGGCCCCGTCAAATAGGCGCGCGCCGCCACCACGTGGAAACGCCCGGCCGGAAGCTCATTCAACCGGTCCTGCAAGACGCCGCGTTTCTGGCCGACACACGCACCGTGGCGGCCGAATGCCGCGAAAGTTCCGCCTTCCATCTCTGGTGGCTGGGGCAGTCGGGTTACCTGCTGCATTGGCAGGGACACTTCGCCCTGCTGGATCCCTACCTGTCCGACTCGCTGACCTTGAAATATGCGCACACCGACAAGCCGCATGTGCGCCTGACGGAACGGGTGGTCGCACCCCAGGAACTCGGCTTCGTCGGCGTGGTCTTGGCCTCGCATGCCCACACCGATCACCTGGATCCGGGCACACTGCTGCCGTTGGTCGCCGCCCGCCCGGACCTCCGACTGGTCGGGCCGGAGTCCATCCGACAAGCCATGCGCGAACGCTCCGGCTTGCCCGACTGTCAGATTCTGGGGCTCGATGCGGAGGCCGAGGGCGGCGCCGGGGCCTCCCGGTCGACAGTGCCGGTCCAAGGTGAAGTCGGCCCCTTCCACTTTCACGCCATGCCCGCCGCGCATGAACAGTTGGAGAAGGATGCCGCCGGTCGCCATCGCTTCCTCGGGTTCGTCCTCCGCTTTGGACCCTGGACGCTCTATCACTCCGGCGACACCATCCGCTTTCCCGGCATGGCGCAACGACTGCGCGCCTTCATGCCGGACGTCGCCCTGTTGCCCATTAATGGCCGGGCACCGGAGCGCCGCGTGGCGGGAAATCTATGGGGTGACGAAGCGGCCGAGCTCGCGCAGGAAATCGGGGCCCGCGTGGTGATCCCCGGACACTACGATCTCTTCGAATTCAATACCACCACGCCGGACCTGTTCCTCCAGACCTGCCAACGCCTGGGCCAGGGCCATTGCGTCCTCCGGGCCGGCGAGCGCTGGACCGCGCGTCTCTGAAGCCGCGTCCGATCTTTCCAGATCCGTTGCCGGCGCCCCGGGATCATCGCCGGCCGAAAAAAGAAATCGCCACTCCGGCGAAAGTGGGATTGAAACGTCGCAACCATCCCCCATTCTTGAGGAACCATGAGCGAATCCGCGTATCATCTTGACGAACTCCTCGCCAGTCGGGCGTCCAAACCCGTCCGCCAGGTGGACCCCTGCACCATCGTGATTTTTGGTGCATCGGGCGACCTGACGTCGCGCAAATTGATTCCTGCGCTGTACCATCTGGCCTTGGAGGGCGCCTTGCCGACGCCCTACCGGATCATCGGCTATGCGCGGCGCGACAAGACCGACGATTCGTTCCGGGAAGAATTGCGTGAGGCGCTTGATCAGTTTTCGCGGACCAAGCCCGTGAACAATGAAATCTGGTCGGCCTTTGCGCGCAATATCACTTATTGCCAGGCGGACATCTCGGAGACGGCGGGCTATGAAAAACTCAAGCAGATGATCCAGTCAAGCCCGCACCCGAAGCTCAAGGAGAACCTGCTTTTCTATCTCTCGGTCCAGCCCAGCCTCTTCGGCGAGATTGCTTCCCGGCTGAGTGCCGCCGGACTGGTCCGGAAGGAAGATGGACTGACCCCGGATCGGCTCGTCATTGAAAAACCGTTTGGCCACGACTTGGCCAGCGCCCAGGAACTGAACGCCGACCTCATCCGCTTCTGTCACGAACGGCAGATCTATCGCATCGATCATTATCTGGGCAAGGAGACGGTGCAGAACATCCTGATGTTCCGGTTTTCCAACGGGATTTTCGAACGCCTCTGGAATCGGGAGTCGATCGATCACGTCCAAATCACGGTCTCGGAGAAGATCGGCGTCGGCACGCGCGGTGGGTACTACGAGGAAGCGGGCGCCATGCGGGACATGGTTCAAAACCACATGCTGCAGATTCTGGCACTGGTCGGAATGGAACCTCCGGCCTCGGTCGAAGCGGAAAACATCCGCGACGAAAAGGTCAAGCTGCTGAAATCGGTTCGCGCGATGACGCCGCAGCAGGTGCTGGAGAATGTCGTGCGCGGGCAATATTTCGCCGGCGAAGTCGACGGCGAGGCGCGCCCGGCTTATCGCAGTGAGCCAAAGGTGAAGCCGGCTTCCAATGTGGAAACGTTCGCGGCCATGCGGCTGTTCATCGACAACTGGCGCTGGGCCGGCGTGCCGTTCTACCTGCGCACCGGGAAAAATCTCCCGCTGAGTGCGTCGGAGGTCCGGGTCCAATTCAAGCCCGCGCCGAATATCCTTTTCTCGGCGCACACCCAGCTCGATCCCAATTCCCTGACCCTCCGCTTGCAACCCAACGAAGGCATCACGCTCCGTTTCAACGGCAAGGTGCCGGGCGCAGCCACGGAACTGCGCCCGGTGCGCATGCGCTTCAGCTACGACACGGAGTTCGGCGCCTACACTCCCGAAGCGTATGAACGGCTGCTGCTCGAAGCCATCGCCGGTGATGCCACCCTCTTCATCCGTCGCGACGAGGTCGAAACGGCCTGGTTGATCGTCGACGCGATTCGCACGGCCTGGATCGGAAAGTCGCTCACCAATCGTGAGTTTTACTCAGCGGGCACCTGGGGGCCGAGCGCCGCTGACGATCTCATGGCTCGCGATGGCCGCGAGTGGCGAAATCCACAGCCCGCCGGGGGTGATGTCACGCCCCGTCCGGCGGCCGCCCCGGGTGAATCCGCCACCGCGACCGGGGCCAAAAAGGCGGCCGCGACGTGAACGGATCCCGCACAAATACCCTCCGTGTTTGATGGAATCCCCTTCCTACACCCGGTAGGCGTCGGCTAAACGTTCGAATGCAGTTCTCCACATTGGGACTCCGGATCGCATTGCAGGATGCGGTGGCGGAAATGGGTTACACGGAACCGACGCCCATCCAGGCACAAGCGATCCCCCTGCTTTTGGAAGGACGCGATGTCATCGGTTCCGCCCAGACGGGGACAGGCAAAACCGCAGCCTTCGCCCTGCCCATTCTCTCCAAGCTGGGCCCCCATGGACCGGGCCCTCGCTGCCTGGTTTTGGAGCCGACCCGGGAACTGGCTGTGCAGACGCACGAAAACTTCCTGAAGTTCGCCCGCTTCACCCAACTGAGTTGCGGACTGATTTACGGCGGCGTGGGCTACGGCGCCCAGCGCGACGCCTTGAAGCGCGGCGTGGACGTCATCACGGCGACCCCCGGCCGCCTGCTCGACCACATGCAGGAAGGAGCGGTGCAATTGGGTCGCGTCCAATTTCTGGTGCTCGACGAGGCGGATCGCATGCTCGACATGGGCTTCCTGCCCGATGTGAAACGGATCGTTCAGAGCTGTGGAAAGGACCGCCAGACCGCCCTCTTTTCCGCCACCATTCCGCCGGCCATTGAGACGCTGATCCAATGGGCGATGCGTGATCCCAAGACCGTCGAAATCGGCGCCCGGCGCGCAGTGGCGGATCTGGTCAAGCATGTGGTTTACCCGGTTGCGGAAGTGCAAAAGAAGGACCTTCTGCTCGCACTCCTGGAGGCGATCCATTGGGAGAGTGTGATCGTTTTTTGCCGGACGAAGCGGAGTGCCGACGAGGTGGAACATTATCTCAAGCGAGCGCGTCACAAGGCGGCCGTGATCCACTCCGACCGCTCCCAGATCGAACGTCAGCAGGCGTTGCAAGGGTTCAAGGACGGACACTACGAAGTCCTCGTGGCGACCGACATCGCCGCCCGTGGCCTGGACATTGCGGACGTCAGCCATGTCATCAATTACAATGTCCCGGAACATCCCGAGGATTATGTCCACCGGATCGGGCGCACGGGTCGGGCGCAGTCCAGTGGCGACGCCTTCACGTTATTCACGGCCAGTGATGCCCAGGATCTTCAATCCATTGAGCGGTTTATCAGCAAAAAGATTGAGCGGGTAAAACTCGAAGGCTTCCCCTATCAATATACGGTTCTCTTTGACGAGGCGAAGTTGGGACCCGTCGCCGGTAAAAGTCGTGGAGCACGCATCGGCAAAGGATATTTTTTCGGACCCGCGAAACGAAGGTAAGACACCCCGGCCAAGCGGTGCCGGTGGACCCCGGGAATACGGTTCTTCACGGTCAAGTCCGGTCGTTTGCTTGATGACGGGACCACGGATCGACGTCTGCCTCTTATGAATCTGTCCCATCTGCTGGTCAGCAACCGGCTCCTCACCGACGATCAACTGCGCGAAGCCACGGCGCTTCAAAAGGCCGAGAACCTGCGCCTGGATCACGCGATTGTCCGCTTGGGATTCCTCACGGAACGACAGATTCTCGAGCTGATGGCGGAGCACCTGCATCTACCGTTGGTGGACTTGAGTGACCTCACGATTCCGCAGGAAATCCTCCGTTCGTTGCCCTCGAAGGTCGTCTACCGAAAACGGCTGGTGCCGATCTCACGCGAGAACGGGGTCCTCAATGTGGCCACCAGCGATGCCTTCGATCTGTATGTCTTCGATGATCTTCGGCTGAGCACAGGACTCGAAATTCAGCAGGTCCTCGCCCTTCGCGACGACATTGAGAAGGTCATCAAATCCCACTACGGATTGGGTGGCGATACTCTCGATGAAATGGTCGGGCCCGAGGACAGCGGTCCCGGCACGGCGACGGTCGAAGGCGGCGAGGATCTGCTGGAAATGGCGCAGGAGGCCAGCGTCATCAAGCTGGTCAACGAGATCATTATTGAAGCCGTCAATGAACGGGCCTCGGACATCCACATCGAGCCCTATGAGCATCAAATGTCGATCCGTTACCGGATTGACGGCGTCCTCCAGGAGGCCTCGGTGCCGCCGCAGATGCACCGCTTTCAGGCCGCGATCATCAGCCGTATCAAGATTCTGGCGAACCTCAATATCGCGGAGCGGCGGATACCGCAGGATGGCCGGATAAAATTTCAGGTGGGCGGCCGGCAGGTGGACGTCCGGGTCAGCGTGATTCCCATGCTCTTCGGAGAAGGCGTCGTCATGCGCTTGCTGGACAAGTCGAACGTCCTGTTCACCCTGCAGCAATTGGGCATGGATGAAGTCACCTTTGCTCTTTTCAAAGGACTCATCGATCGGCCCCACGGCATCTTTCTGGTTACCGGTCCCACCGGTGCCGGCAAGACCACCACGCTCTACGCGGCGCTCAATGCCATCGTGAGTCCGGGAGTCAAGGTGCTGACGATTGAAGATCCGGTGGAATATCATCTGCAGGGGGTGAACCAGATCCCGGTGAATCACCAGGTTGGAATGACCTTTGAAAAGGGACTGCGGGCGATTCTTCGGCATGACCCGGACGTCGTCATGATCGGTGAAATCCGGGACCTGGAAACCGCCCGCGCGGCCACCCAGGCGGCGATGACGGGGCACCTCGTCCTATCCACGCTGCACACCAACGATTCCGCCTCGTCGGCCATGCGCTTGATCGAGATGGGGGTTGAACCCTTTCTCGTCAGCAGCACCATGATCGGCGCCATGGCGCAGCGCCTGGTGCGGCGGGTGTGCGCCAAGTGCCGGGAAGAATATGTCCCGGATCCGGGAACACTGCCCCGGGATCTGATCCTGGAGCCCGGAGCAAAACTGGTCCGCGGCAAGGGCTGCCCGCACTGTCGCAACACCGGCTTCCGGGGCCGGTCGGGACTCTACGAATTGATGGTGATGACCGACATCATCGCGGAAAAAATCATCGACCGTTCCCCGGTGCCGCAGATCATCGCCGCCGCCCGGCCTTCCGGGTTGCGGTTACTGCGCGAGGACGGATGGATCAAGGTCCGCAACGGGGTCACCACTCCGGACGAAGTCGTCCAATGCACAGCCTTGTAGTCCAATCCATCCCCCCCCATCAGCCCTAGCCGAGCACGCGATCACCGCCACGCTCCGTGCGTTCCTGAAACTCCCGAAAGGGCGCCCCGCCTTCTTCCTGACCCTGCACACCTTCGGTGAATACCTTGATTTCCACCCTCATATCCGCGCTCTGGCGGCTGACGGCCTCCTCGACCAAGAAGGCGTCTGGCATCCGGCCCCAGAAATACCGAATCAAGTTATTGAAGAACTCTTCCGCACCAAAATCTTTGCCGAACTTCTCCGCCACAAACTCATCTCCCCCGAACTGGTGGCCCGGATGAAATTCTGGAAACACACCGGCTTCAACGTGGATGCCAGCCGAAACCTGGCCCCGGAAAACCGCGCCGAACGCGAACAACTCTGCCAGTACGTTCTGCGCAACCCGTTCTCGGTGGAGAAAATGAGGCTGGAATCCCCGACCGACACGATCATCTACCGTTTCAAGCTCAATCCCAAGATCAACCGCAACTTCGAAGTCTTCGACCCCGTTGATTTCCTGGCCGGTCTCTCCCAGCCCATTCCCGACAAGAATGTCCAGATGATCCGGTACTACGGTTTGTATTCCAATAAAATGAGGGGTTGCGCCCGCAAGGGCACCGGTCACTCCCGTTCCGGGGGGCATTTGAAGTCTCACCTCTCCGATCTCAGATCCTTGTCCCCGGGCTCGCCGCCGCCGCCCCGCAAACTCCCGTCCCGAAAGTGGCGGCCCCGCCACCTTCGCACCGGCTCGACCGCCACCTATCAATAATTTGACCGCGGATAGCGCGGATGACGCGGATGGGGACTTATCCCCGGTTCTGCCATTCTGTGGGAAAGGGGGCGGACCCGGTCCGCCTGCGCATAGCCGACGTGGGCCAGAGTCGAACTCCTCGCCAAGACCCCCTCGGTTCGTTACGTGCATGGATACTCCGCATTAGTGTCCCGATTGCAGTCCATCCCGGTGATCCAAAATGTCATCCATGAAATGCGCCGTTCGCTGTTCGGTTTTCCTTTGGCTATTGCTGTTGCTCGCCTGGCGCGGGTTGGCCGGCAACATCGTCTATTCAACCTCGGAAGGTCTTTGGTCCAGCGATGGGACCTCCAATCCCAACTCCACGATGAACATCCGGCCGACCGTGGTTGGGACGTTCAGCGCGTTGGGCTTCCTGCCCGGGTACGAAATGGCGAGATTGCCCGACGGGAGGTTGGTGTTCGGTGCCACCGGGAACACACCGGGAGGCAGCTTTATCAATTTTGTGGAAGGGATCCAATTGTGGGTCACCGACGGCTCCGCGGCCGGAACCGTCAAGATTCAAAGCTTTCTAGATATTTTCAACGGGCAGCCCAACGACACGTCGCGTCTCAAGAATTTTGTGACCTTGTGAAACCGGGTCGTCTTCGAATACGATCTGGGCATTGGTGCCAACCTTCTCTATGCGACCGATGGCACGGCGGCGGGAACGCAGCAGATTTCGGGTCAATATCTCGATGACACGAGCATTGGCGTGGGCTTCGGTAATATAACCACGATTCCCTATACGCTGACCTATGTGGCTGGAGCCCATGGTACGATTTCCGGTGCGGCGTTCCAGATTGTGGAACAGGGCTCCAGTGGCGCCCCGGTGACAGCGGTGCCGGATGCCAACCATCACTTCACGCAATGGACCGACGGCGTGTCCATCGCGTCACGCACGGACGCGAACGTCCAGGGCGATGTGACGGCGACGGCGGTCTTTGCGATCGACACCCATGCGCTGACCTACGATGGCAACGGCAACACCGGCGGCACGGCACCCATCGACGGCGGCAGTCCCTATAACTATAACACCACAGTGACCGTCGCCGGTCCTGGCGACCTGACGAGGACCGACAATACTTTCACCGGATGGAATACGGCGGCCAATGGCAGCGGCACGCCTTACGCCATGGGAGACACATTTTCCCTGATCGCCGACACCACCCTCTTTGCGCAGTGGGTCAACATCGCGCCGGTGGCGGTTGCCGACACGGTATTGCGACCGGACACGACGTCGGTGACGAAAGTGTTGCTGGCCGTGCTCCTCGCCAACGACAGCGATCCGGCCAACCTGGCCTTGTCCATCACCGGTGTCGGCGGCGCGTTGCCGGCGGGGGCCACAGTGACGATCTCCGGAGCGTTTGTGGCTTACGCGGCACCCGGTCCCACTGCCGGTGATGGCAGCTTCACCTACACCGTGAGCAACGGCGCCCAGAGTGCGACGGGTACCGTCCTGGTGAAGCAGACGACTTCAGGCAATCAGGCCGGGGCGCCAAACGCCCTGAAGGTCACCCATACTCCCGCAGGACGTTCCCCCGCCAGGTCACCCGCTCGGCTCCAGTGTTTATCGTATCCGTCAGGTGAAGTGCTCTGGTTGACTGGCGCCGGTCGGTGATTCTGGGGGGTGCACCGAAATTGCATTTCTCCTCATGACGACATCTCGGGCCGTCGACTACATCGAACCAGTGCCACAGAGCGTGCGGCCGGGGTCACGCGTTTCCAGCAGAGCGGTCAGGCACCGCGCGACTTCGCCTCGAAACACGGATTGGTGTTGTCAACGCTTCAGCGTTGGCTCCAGCAGCACTCGTCGAATCCAGCATCACCGAGCTGGCGACAGATTGCTTCGGTCAGCTTTGGATCGTGGCTGAACTTCGCGGCTTGGGAGTAATGCTCGACGTTCTCCCACCGGCGGCATTCGAGAGGAAACCGTGAGTGGTCCCCGGTTTGAAGAAGGGGATTTCCATGGGGATGGTCGAGAATCTCGTGAACGAAAAGACCCACTGCAAAGGACGGCACCATGCCTCGCTCGCTTTTTAGCTGCTCAGTGTGGTCGCTTCCTCAATAAATTGAGGCTCGAAGGCACTGGCGTAGGCGGCCACCGAACCGGCTGACATCCGGAGTTGTCGCGCGGTCTTCCGCCAGGCCAAGACGGCCTCCAAGACTTCGCGGAGAATGGTCTTGGCCTCCGGCCCCCGAGGTCCAAAGCGGGGCGCAGCATCCAGAGCGGCCTCGACACTCGGAGCCTCCTGTACTTCCGAGACGGCGGTCTTCGGTATTTGGGCTCGGTCGATCTCCGGAACCGGATTGAGGTCGTAGGCGGGCGACAGCGACCAATGCCCTGCCACGCGCATCAGGAATCCATGGTTGCGGAGGTGATCGTCGTCGTCGCTCGCCAGCAATGAAAAGACGAGCCGTCGCCAGAGTTCATGCAAATCACTGCGCACGTCTTCGCCGAATTGGCGAATGCCGTCGGCCAGCATGGTGTAGGCACCCAGCTCGCCTTGGGAGAGTCCCAAAAGACTGTTGGCCGAAATGAAGGGAATCCATCCCCCGCCGACCGCGAGAAATGGGCCCTTGGCATCGGGCCCGAAACCGGAGCGCGCCGATGCGCGACTGGAGCACAAAAGCGGCGCAGGCGAGCGTTCCCAGTGAGACGTTGGGGTCGCCTTTTTCCAGGCGCCAAAGCGTGCTTCGGCCGACGAACAGGCGTGCCGCCATGTCTGCGGTGGATCATCCGATCGACTTGTCCTTCCCGGGGACTGACCGCTGCGTGGACCAAAGCAAATCCCCGCTCGTAACCGTGGTCGACCCTGGGCCGCTCAGGGGCGGGCGCCCGGCAGCGGCGAATCCGCACCATCCTTTCTGCATGCGCTTCGCCTTGAGACCTCAATCGGACCCGGCGGCCGCGAACGACTTCCGGAATCAGTCAGGCTGCCAGCGTTGCCGGGAGTTTTTATTCCACGCCTCCGGCACCTCGGGCTTGCTCTTGGGGTGGCGGGTGTCCGGCGCGACCTTCCGTCATTTCTGCCGGGCCAGAGTCGGTAGATCACGGTCCACATCCTCACCCCAGGCCGGCGCTTGATCACGTCCCGCCCCACGAGGATGCCGGTCGGGCCGCTCGCCGGCGACTGCGGGATTGCGCCGGGACCGGCTTGGAGAAAAATGCCCAATCTCCGCAGCGGGAGAAGGATGTGGTCGGCGGGGCCCACGTGGGCCAGCTTCGGGCGCGTTACAAGTAGCGTAAATCTGTGATCTGGTCGGTGACCGAGGGAAAACCCAAGTGATCCTTCGATAAATCCGCCGGGAAGAAAAGCTCCAGTTGGGAGCCAACCGGATAGGCATGGATCATTCCTTAAAGCTAATTTGGCGACCTTTGCGGGGTGGCGATTTCTCTAAGGCCTTCGACGGTGAAATCCCTGTCGGAGTAGGTGACGTTATGCCTGATGCGGGAGCCCTCGATCTGGGTCGATGAATCCGGTCGCACTCCGCCCACGGTGAGATCGGCCGGGATGTGGTGTCCGGCCTCGGCGACCACGCGGGTGGTGGCGATCCTGCGGAGCACTTGCCCGGAGCCGGCGCATTTCTCAACACGGAGCGGCACGAGGCGCCGCACGTCGATCCAACTCCGCACGCTGCCATAGATCGAGCGTTCGTCTTTGCCCGGTTTCGATTCGAGGATCGCGCAGTTCACGCCGTCCACCTTTTCGGTGCCGACGATCGTCTGGCGATCCCACGCGAAGAAATTCTCGACGACGTCCTCATAGGACAGGTCGCTGCCAAGCAGCGGCTCTTTCAGGTCTTCGATCGGGCGCAGGGTATTCGGCGGCACGAAAACGGATCCGCTTGCGGGACGGTTGCCAATTTTCCGGAGGAGCACGGATTCGCCCTTCCGTTCCTTCGGATAAAGCACCTGATAAACGACCTCGGAGGAACTCTGGGTCCGGCGTTCCTTAATTTGAAGCTGGAGCGTCGCCTTGGTCGCCCCCCCAATCTCCATCCGCAAGCGGACATACGACGCGCCTTCCTGGCGCAGCGCGCTGAGGCGGGAAGCCAGGTCGTTCGCTGTCGGCGGCGATGGGTTTTCGGCGGCGCGGGAGGCGAAAGCCAGCGTGAGGCCGAGGAGGGCAGCAGTTACCGTGCTGGATCTATTGCGCGATGGTTTCATATTAGTTGACGCGTGGGTGCCGGGGTGGGAGGGGTCAGCCGTTTAAGGCGTGGCTCGGCGTGAGAAGGGAACTCCGCCAGGCGGGATAAACGCCGCTACAAACGCCGACCACGACGGCGATGGCCACGGCCGTGACGAGGAACCGAGGGTTCAACTCGGGCTGGAGCAATCCACGGATGGCCGGCGTCATGACGAGAAGCTTCACACCGACCACCCCGATCAGCACGCCACCCACGCCGCCGAAAAACCCGAGCAATGCCGATTCCCACAAAACCATGCGGACGATCCGGCTGCGTTTCCAGCCGATGGCCAGCAGCACACAAATCTCCTGCGTGCGCTCGAAGACGGTCATGAGCATCGTGTTCATCACCCCGAAGACGCCGACGAGGACGGCCAGCAGCGAGGTGCCCCAACTCATCGCGCTGATCATGCGATAGGCCTGGCTATCGCGGATGTGCTCGCCGGCGATGGCAGCGCGAGCCTCGGGCACGAGTCCGGTGATCTGCTCGCACAGCCGCGTCAACTCCTCCTTGGTAGTCCCCGGCGTGACGCGCAGGTCAATGATGTTGATCTTGCCCTGGTTGCCGGTGATTTCCTGGAGCAGCGGCAAAGACAGGATGATCGATCCGTTTTCGACCACCGCGCCACCATCGACGATCCCGACCACGTCGAGTTCCTCGGTTTCGAGTTGGAGGGTATCGCCGACTTTTTTCACCAGC
>JAYTHD010000041.1:0-2356 GCA_043732975.1 Verrucomicrobiota bacterium | reverse complement strand
TCCGCCGTCAGCGGCGCCTGCACCAAGGCGTCGACCGCCCGCGCCATTTCCGCCTCGGTGGCATCATCCGCCATCCGGCGGATCGAATAACCGGACTGACGGGCAACCGCGGAATGAACACCTTCAAAGGCGCCTCGCGGATTCGAAGAAGTACAGCCGACAAAAATCAACGGAGCGGACAAGGAAAGAACGGCGAAAGTGGAAACGGAACGATTCATGGAATGATTTCAGGGCATCGGGCTCGGTCGAGGTTCATCCACCACTCCCTCGCGGCAGGCCCGCCTTCCCTCCTGACAACGACAGGAGGGGAATGAAGGACAACTCACCGGCGAGTGTGGATGAAAACAGGTCCACAGCTTCGTGGACCGAGGGTGGCTACCCGCAAACTGGACAGTGGCGAGCCGCGGGCGACTTAAACGCCCACCGGTGGTGCGTGACTGCGATGGGCGGCGCCGAGCGACACGGCGGGTTCAAAAACGCAATCCATTCGCGGCCTCCCCTGCCAGGACGGTGCGGGAATGATCCGGTGCCCGCCGGCGCAATTCCAGTCCGCATCCGTCCGGGACACAGCGTCTGGCGCGGGTCCGAGCCAGACGAACTCCGCGAAACCAAGGGACGCCG
Organism: Verrucomicrobiota bacterium; assembly: GCA_043732975.1. Taxonomy (GTDB): domain Bacteria; phylum Verrucomicrobiota; class Verrucomicrobiia; order Limisphaerales; family UBA9464; genus CANIZL01. The sequence goes on along the minus strand of JAYTHD010000041.1, from coordinate 1,735 downwards.
ATCCCAGTTCCGGCAAAGCCGCCTTCAATCCGCCGCACGAAATGGTCCCGGAGTTGGACGAAGAAGAGGACGATTTCGCGCCCGCTTCGTCGTGCGCCATTTTTGCGCAACACGAATGGCGTGCGGTCCGGATCCCGCGCACGGCCGCACAATGATGCCCGCACCAGGATTGGGCACTGAGCCAGATCAACAGCCACGCCACCGCAAACACGCGGAAAAGGGCGGGCCGGAGTGAGGAACAGCGAGGCATCACGCTTTCGATGAACTACACATCCGCCTCGCGGCCGAGAACGTCAAGGCGGTTGTTGCCGATCCTGGATAGGGAAATATTCCAATCAGGTCGCCGACCGGGAATCGCCCGGCAGCCAAGGACAAAAACCCCGGAACCCCGGGCCCGGATCCGTCAGCCGAAAATCGTGATGTGCCGGCGGACTTCCGCGACCACGGCCGCGGGATCACACGCGTCCAGGCGGGCCAGCACGCGCTCCCAGCGACAGGCGAAACTCCCGCTCGCCTGTCGGGGCAGATGCTTGAACAAGCCATCAAAGGCCCGGCGACGACGCCGATAATCGGATTGGATCCGGAGCAACTCCTCCGTCAACGCGAGCAGGTAGGTCTCGGCGAAGACGCGGGGATCGGAGACCAGATCCAAGCGGACGTTCACCGGCCGGGCATAGGCCCGGGCGAACGCCTCCAGCCTGGGCGTCTCGGGATCCGCAAAGGCGCCACCGTGATCCACCAGATAAACCTCTCCGGGAAGGCCGCTGGAATTCTCCACGATGATTTCGTCACCGTCATCAAACAGGGTCTCCCCGGGGATATTCGGGCCCGTTGAATTACGGGTCCGGCCAACGACCAGATTCGAGGCCGCCGCCCGGCCGAGGAGGCGCGCGAAGGCCAGGGCATAACGGGAGAGAGCCATGCGGCGTGCCGGAACCCGGTTGGTGGCAATGCCGTTCAAATAATCCCGTTCGAAATAGATCACCGGGAAATGGCGCCCGCGAAACTCACTGCGAAAGCCCTCATATCGCTCGCTGGTCCGTCGCATGTTCACCCGGACCGGAAGGTGCATGCCGAACTGCAGACAGCCCAGCCGGCGGTCGAGCGTGTAATCAATGTACTCCTCGGTATCGAACACCGCCTGCACCAGATCCTTGTAGCCACCCCAGTCATCCCGTTCCTCCAGGCGTTCCCGGATGCCCCAGCGGAGCACCCGCAATTGCAGCATCCGGGGATTCACCTCCCCGCGCACCTTGATTTCCGCGAGATAGATGCCGCGGCGGCCTTCATGGCGCGGCGGCGCGAACGGCGACGGCTCCACCCGCCCCAGGTTGAGGTATTCGATATTGCCGTATTCCCGAATAAAATTGGCAATGAAACCGCGCGCTAAAGGATCCCACAGGGGCAGGAGTTCGCGATCGGCAGGCACCGTCCCATCCGCGGACAAGACGGAGGAAAAGATAAATTCCCCGTCCTCAAAGGATCCGCCCGGCAACCAGCGGATCCGTGGAAAAAACTCCGCGCTGACGCCGGGGATCACGTCCGCCGACAATTCCTCGCGGACGTCATTGCCGATGGCGGCAAACAGGCGGGAGCGCCACATCGTGGTGTGTTCATCCAAGCCCTGCAGTTCCACTTCGAGCGCGTCTAAAAACATCGCCGCCAGGCCGGCATGCCGCTTCCGCAGGCGCTCCGCCGGCATTTCCACAAACTTCTGGCCGGCAAAATTGGGAGC
>JAYTHD010000040.1:0-5654 GCA_043732975.1 Verrucomicrobiota bacterium | reverse complement strand
TCTACCGCTTTGCCACGGCGGGCGCCCGGGATTGTAACCCCCAATGCCGGGAGGCAACAATCCCTGCAAAAGATGGCCGCCGAAACGCCACAACCCCCGCAACTTCGCGATGCCCCCAAAATTCCCGGTTGACAGTTCGCTGTTGGTGAGGCATCAAACAGTTGTCCACGGAAGCTTTATGAAACGGTACATTTTGCCCTCTCGGAAATCCTTTGGGTTCACGCTAATTGAACTCCTCGTCGTCATCGCGATCATCGCGATTCTCGCCGGCATGCTCCTGCCCGCCTTGGCCAAGGCCAAGACCAAAGCCCAGGGCATTCTTTGCATGAACAACGGCAAGCAGTTGATGCTGGCGTGGCACCTCTACAACGGGGACAACGCCGACAAGCTGGTGGCTTCACTGTCGGCGGGCGGTCGCCCGGTCTGGATCGAAGGCAACCTGGATTTCACCAGTCCCGACAGCACCAACAACAAATTCATCACCAACGGCCCGCTGTTCAAATACGGCGGCAATTCGTTCGCGATTTACAAGTGCCCGGCCGACCGGGCCGCCCAGGGCAAGATTCCGCAGGCTCCCAAATACACCCCGCGGATTCGCAGCATCTCGATGAGCCAGGTTTTTGACTTCGGTGGCTGGTTGCCGGCGCCGCCCTATCGGCTCTATGCGAAGGCGGGCGACATCGTCCAGCCGTCCAATACCTTTGTGTTTGTCGAGGAACACCCGGACAGCATCAACGACGCCGCCTTTGCGGTGCAGATGATTGAACCGGGCGCCGCCGCCGGCAATATCATCGACATGCCGGCGTCCCACCACAACGGAGCTTGCGGCTTCTCGTTTGCCGATGGTCACTCCGAAATTCACAAATGGGTGGGTGGCACCATCAAGCCCAAGGTCTTGTACAATGGCGCGGTGGCCTTGAACGTGCCGGCCAAGGATTCGCTGGTGGACGCCAAGTGGATGTCGCAGAACTGCACGGTCAGACAATAGATCAACTTCACCCAAACTGCCGCGCCGGGATTTCCCGCCGCGGCAGTTTTGTTTTCCGCGCCTGCGACCGCCAGACTCCGGCCTATCGTGTACGAACTGCTCCGGCAAGATGCCACTTCCCTCGCCCGTCTGGGACGATTGCACACCGGCCGCGGTATCGTGGAGACGCCCGCCTTCATGCCGGTGGGCACCCAGGCCAGCGTCAAGGCACTGGACGGCCGTGAATTGCGGGAAATGGGCACTCAGATTCTGCTGGGGAATACCTACCATCTCAACATCCGGCCCGGACGCGAAATCATCGAGGCCGCCGGTGGATTGCATCGCTTCATGAACTGGTCGGGACCGATCCTCACCGATTCCGGCGGCTTCCAGGTGTTCAGCCTCGGCAAAATCCGGAAAATCCAGGATCACGGAGTCGAATTCCGTAGTCATTTGGACGGCAGCTTGATTTTCATCGGCCCCAAGGAAAGCATGGAAATCCAACGCTGGTTGGGCTCGGACATCGCCATGGTTTTCGATGAATGTCCGCCGCACACCGCCACGCGCGATGAAGTCGCCCGGGCCGTCAAACGCACGCTGCGCTGGGCGGCGGAATGCCAGGGGCAACCCCGCGCCGCCGGTCAATTCGTCTTCGGCATTGTGCAGGGCGCCAATCACCCGGACCTGCGGCAACGTTGCGCCGAGGGATTGCAGGCGATCGGCTTCGACGGCTACGCCATCGGCGGCGTTTCGGTGGGCGAACCGGAGCCGGAGATGTTAAAGGCGATTGAAATGACCGTCCCGCATCTACCGGCGAGCCAGGCCCGGTACGCGATGGGTCTGGGAACACCCGCGCAATTGGTGGAACTCGTCGCCCGCGGGGTGGACATGTTTGATTGCGTTCTGCCGACACGCGTGGCCCGCAACGGCACCGCCTACACCGCCGAAGGGACGTTTTCGATCAAAGGCGGTGCGGTGAAGGCGGATTTTGGACCCATCGAACGCAACTGCGCCTGCTTCGCGTGTCAGAACCATACCCGCGCCTACATCCGGCATCTGTTGAACGTGAACGAAATCCTCGGGCTTCGTCTGGTCAGCATTCACAACAGCCATTTCTATCTCCATTTGATGGCGGAAATCCGCCGGCACATCGCGGCCGGCACCTTCGGCGAATTCCGCACCGAGTTCATCGCCCGCTATCGCCCCACGGAGCGCGTCATCGCCCAACGGGTCGCCGCCGGGCTCACCCCGGCGGTGTGAACCGCGGACGGAAGAGGGGCATTGCCCGCGCCCTGCGGCGGGGGCGGGAAGTTCGGGCGACGCGGCAGCGATCGCCCGACCGATAAAGTCGGCCCGACTCAGGGCTTCAGCGCCGTGTCCTTTTTGCGACCCGCCATCACTTCCAGATAATCCAACAGGATCCGCTCGGCTTCACGCAGGGTGATATCCGGCATGGACCCCGGGCCCCGCACCACCGGCGCCGCTTCCTCGTCGTCGTCGCCGGAGCCAGCCGCCGGATCATCCGGGAGATTGTCGTCCGCCGCCGCGGGTCCCTTCACGCCTGCCACCGTGTTGGTGGACTCGGCCTGCGCGGCGGGCAAACCTTCACGGTCCGCCATTTTCACCGTCAGGTCCCAGACCTTGGGCTCGACTGCTGGATGCTGCCGCAACTCCCGCTTCCGCGTCTTCTGCCGGGCCAGATCGTCCGCCCGCTCCTTCTGACGTTCGGTAAGGTTCAAGGAGACGCTCTTTTCCGCCTGTTGTTTTCTGAAGCGAACCACATCCTCCCGCACCCAGTCCCAATACTTGCCGGCGGCGACCCGCGCTTCCGATTTTTCCCGCAACCCCATCAGGTAGGGAACCACCCGGTCCACCTTGTCAAAACGTGCGCTGGCGATGGTGTCCCACGGCAGCGCGTTCGTTAGCGACGCCTCCCCGGTTTCCAGGTGACTGTTGATGCCCGGCAACACGATGTCCGGAATGACACCCTTGAGCTGGGTGCTGGATCCGCTCGGGCGGTAGAACTTGCGGATCGTCACCTTCACCGCCCCGGGGTTCATGTCTTCGTTGGACAGGAATCCACCCAACTCCTGCACCGTCTGCACCGTGCCCTTACCGTGCGTCGAACTGTCACCAACCAATAGCGCCCGGCCATAATCCTGCAGGGCGCCGGCAACAATCTCCGAGGCACTGGCACTAAAACGACTGGTCAAAACCACCAAGGGGCCATCATAGAGAATGGAATCATCCTTGTCCGAATCCTGGCTCACCCGACCGTCGAAGCTCTTGACCTGCACCACCGGGCCGAACTTGATGAAGAGCCCCGTCAAACGCACGGATTCCTCCAGTGATCCGCCACCATTGCGACGCAAGTCGAGGACAATTCCCTCGGCGCCTTCCGCGAGGAGTTTCTTCAGCAGCTTCGAGACATCCCCGGTCGTCGATTTCGGCGTCGTCGCCCGACCATTCGAGCCAACCGGAAAACTGGTGTAAAACGACGGGAGATCGATGACCCCGAGCCGGGTGGTCCTCCCTGAATTGCTGGCCACTTCCACCAACTGCGCCTTGGCTTCGGAATCCTCCAGCTTCACTTCGTCCCGGACCAGCGTGACATGCTTACGCACGGAGGGATCGGTATTCCCCGGCCAAATGGTCAGATGAACCTTGGTGCCTTTCGGTCCGCGAATCATGTCGACCACCTTGCTGAGTTTTTCGTCGACGACCGGCACCGGCGGTTCGCCATCCTGGGCGATGGCGATGATCCGGTCATTGGTCCGGATCAGGCCGCTCTTTTGGGCGGGGCTGTTGGTGACAATGTTGAAAATCGTGGTGTAGCCGTCCCGGTCCTGGAGGGTCGCGCCGATGCCGAAGAGGGCGAGGTTCATCTGGATGGAAAAATTATCCAGCTCCTTCTTGCTGAAATAATCCGAATGGGGATCAAAGGCGTGTCCCACGGAATCCAGGAACATCTGGAGGACCTCCTCCGAATCGTACTGCTTCAGAAACCGGAGCGTGCGGTTGTATCGGCGGGTCAAATTGTTTCGGATCTCTTCGGTGCGCTCGGTCTTCAAACGCGTCTCGATCACCGCGACGGCTTTGTCGGCATTCCCCGCCGACTTCGCCAGCTCGGCCAGTCCCTGGGCCTTTTCCAGACTCATCTTGTTCGTCAACAGCGTGGGCAAGTCAGTCAATCGATCTGATCGGAACGCGTCCGCGATGATCCGCAGGGTCGGCTTCAAGTCCGGATCGGCCAGACGCTCATTCAGATACTCCGAGCGGACCCGCTCCCGCCACAACACCTGCGCCTCCGCCAGGTCTTTCGGCCGGGGCAATTCCTTGCGCTGTAGGATCACCCGCTCGTCCCCCGAAAAGTCGAAGGTGTCCTGCTTGATCAACGCGGTCACGTAGAGATAGCTTTGATCAAAACGCTTCAACCAGCGGTTGAAGATATCGTAGACCGGCTGCACATCACGCTGTCCCAGCACCCGGTCGTCGATGGTGTCCCGGAACGGCAGGAACTCCTGATAATCCGGCTCCAGAAAGTAGATCCGCTGGGGATCCATCGCATCAAGATAGCGATCGAAGGCTTTCTCGCTCAATCCGTCCCGGAACTTGGCCCGGCCGAAGTGGTAGCTTTCAAACGCCTTGATCGCCAACTGGGCGATCTTTCCCGACTTGTCGGTCGGGAGGACCGTCACCGTGTTGGTGTACTTGGCGATGTCGTACCCCGGCGTGTTGGTGGAACTGTTGGCGCTCGCCCGACTGGACTGGGCCTGCAGCAGGCCGACGGACCCACTCCAGATCAGACAGGCGGCGACAAACGTTCGGAAGATCATGCGCACATTATGCATTCAGATTGGAGTGCTGCCAATCCCCGATTGCGCCGGGGCGGAACAGACCGGTTCATTGACCCTCAAAACCCGGAAACGTTGCGATTTATTTTGGCGGGCGGCAGGCGACGGGTTAACGACGGACCGGGTACTTGTGATGACAGAGCCAGCGATCATCGACCGGGTCAGCGACGATTTTTTCATGGGGGAGGCGCTGCGCCAGGCGACGCACGCCTATGCCGCCGAGGAGGTGCCGGTGGGTTGCGTCATCGTCCGGGGCCACCGGATCATCGCCCGGGCGTTCAATCAGGTGGAGTTGCTGAAGGACGCCACCGCTCACGCGGAAATGTTGGCCATTTCGCAGGCCCAGGCTGCGACCGGCGATTGGCGTCTGGCGGATTGCACCCTGTTCGTCACCAAGGAGCCCTGCCCGATGTGCGCCGGGGCGATCATTCACGTCCGCTGTTCGCGGGTCGTTTTTGGGCTTTCAGATCCGAAAGGAGGCGCCGCCGGTGGAGCCATGAACATCCTCCAATTTCCCACTTTGAATCATCGCTCTGAAATTACGGCCGGCGTCCGCGAAGAAGAATGCCGGCATTTGATCAAGTCCTTCTTCCTGGAGCGTCGCAATCAGGAAGCGGAAACGAAGCGGAGCGAATAGAGCGGGCGGACCACCCTGAAAACGGAAGTTTGATCCACAGATTTCCACAGATTTCCCCAGATTATTTTTGGAAGTTACCGCCAACACGACAGCGACACTTTCTGAGAATGAACCGCGGATGGCGCGGATAACGCAGATGCGGACCCACTTTTCGAGTCTATCCGCGTTATCCGCGCCATCCGCGGTCAAAATTCAT
>JAYTHD010000039.1:0-4085 GCA_043732975.1 Verrucomicrobiota bacterium | reverse complement strand
CTTTACCAATACGGATACTTCGCCGCGAACTGGGAGATGAATTCCGATTTGATCGCCGCCCAGGCGCCCGACGACGCCGGGGGAAATATCTATCGAACCATCCGCAATCGCATTTCCGGCAATCGCACCGGCAACCTCGTCTGGCACGGAACCAACTCCCAGGCATACGCCGATCCCTATTTCAAGCAGAACCACTCTCTCGCCAATGACTGGAGTGACTTGATCGACCTGATCGCCGTCTTGAATTCCACCAATGGTTATGCCGCCTCGAATTATGTCACCGACGTCGGCCACCGGCTGAATGTCAAACAGTGGATGCGCTACTTCGCCAGTCAGACGATACTCGACAATCAGGAAACCAACCTGAGCACCGGCTACGGGGACGACTACGCCGTCTACGCTGGGCTCCGGGATCCGCGTTTCCTCCTGTTGCCCTACGATCTAGACTCCATCTTCCATTTCAGCAACGCCAGCCCGTTCGACAGCCTGTTTCGCATGGCGATTCCGGGCGTCGGGTCCGACGTGGCAGCCATTGATCGATTGATCAAAACACCGGAATTCGTCCGGCTCTATTACACAGAATTAAAGGAACTCGCCCAGGGACCGCTGTCGGACGCCGCCTTGAGCCCGCTGCTGGATCGACTCCTCACCGGCACCACCATTCCCGCGGCCATCGTCGCGGACATGAAGGCCTTCAACGCCTCCCGGGTTTCCTTCATCTTGAGCCAGATTCCCACCGAACTCACCGTGTCCAGCAACCTCCCGGTCGCCAATGGATATTTTAGATCTACCAATTCCGCGATCCGCCTCGAAGGCCGCAGCGACGCCACCCGAACAGCCCGGGTGTTGGTTGCCGGAGTTCCGGCAACCTGGACCGTCTGGACCGCGCACTGGGTCAGCACCAACGTCAACCTCAATCCCGGCATCAACCGTCTGCTCGTGACGGCATTGGATGAATATGACGTTGAATTCGACCGGAAGCTCGTGGATGTCTGGTCAGATACTGGTACGACCACGCCGGCCCAAACCACCATCGCCACGCCCACCCGGTGGACCGCCGCAGAGGGTCCGTACACGATCACCGGCACGTTAATCATTGCCGCCGGAGGATCGCTGACTCTGGATCCCGGCACGACCGTCTACATGAGCGGCGGAGCCAGTCTGCGTGTCGCGAACGGTGGCCGGTGGGACGCCCACGGAACCGCCAGCGCCCCCATCTATTTCGGCCGCGCTCCGGGGGGACCGACCTGGGGAGGCATCGTCATCAACGGCAGTGCCCAATCGCCCGAATGCCACCTGAGCCACATCCACTTCGAGGGCAACGGCACCATTTGTATTGAAGTCGCGGACGGCACCCTGGCGCTCGATCACGCGACGTTTGGCACAACCACGTATCAATATCTCTCGCTGGATCGTGCGTCCTTTCATCTCACGGATTGCACATTCCCCACGGCAACGTCGGCGTTTGAACTGGTTCACGGCACCGGAGGCATCAAAGCCGGTGGCCGCGGCATTGTTCAGCGCTGCTTCTTCGGCGCGACTATGGGCTACAACGACGCCATGGATTTCACCGGCGGCAATCGCAATCTCGGCCAGCCGATCGTGCAGTTCTATCACAACGTCTTCAGCGGCGGATCCGATGACCTCCTCGATCTGGACGGCACGGACGCCTGGATCGAAGGCAACCTGTTCCTCCACTGCCACGCGAACGGCACGCCCGACAGTGCCAGTGCGGTCTCCGGCGGATCCGACTCCGGTCAAACCTCGGAAATTACATTGATCGACAACCTGTTCTTCGATTGCGATCAGGCGGCCACGGCGAAGGAAGGCAATTTCTTCACGCTGCTGAATAATACGATTGTCCACATGAATCATGCCGGCGGGTTGGACACCACCGCAGCCGTGGTCAATGTGCGGGATTTCCCCTCGGGAGGCACGCCCACGGCCTTTGGTCGCGGGCACTATCTGGAGGGAAACATCATCACCGACGTCGAAGGACTGGTCCGGAATTATGACCTGGGCCAGGTGGCCGTGACATTCAATCGGAATTTACTCCCGGCCGCCTGGACCGGACCCGGCGTGGGCAACCAGATCACCGACGATCCTCAACTCACCCACCTTCCGACGGTGGGGGAAACCCGGTTCACCAACTGGACGTCCGCCCAAGTCCTGTGGGATTGGCTCCGTCCGTTGCCCGGATCACCCGCACGGGGCGCGGGTCCGGGGGGGAGTGGCTGGGGAGCCCGACGTTTCTCCGGAGTTCGACTGGCCGGAATTCCAACGGGTGCCGTTCGGGAGGGTGATATTTTCGTTTCCGTCGGCCCCAACCTGAATGCCTCCGAAGCCTCCCTGCCCGCTGCGGGCTGGCCGCAGGGCGCGGGCTATATCGCTTACCGCTGGCGCCTCGACGACGGCCCCTGGAGCGCGCCCACACCCATCCGGACACCCGTTTCCCTGACGAATCTTTCCGCCGGTTCCCATCATCTGGAAGTCGCCGGGCAGCGGGATTCCGGACTCTATCAGGACGATCCCATCCTGGGAATGGACGCCGGGACTACATCGTCCGCGACATGGATCGTCGACCCACTGGCGCCTTCTGCAAACAGCATCCAACGGTTGCAGCTCAGCGAGATTCTCGCGAGCAACACCTCACTCGTTCTGGCTCCGGGATTCACGCCGGACCTGGTGGAAATCCACAATCCCACCGACGCCATGCTGGACCTCGCAGGCATTGGCGTGACAACTTCCGTGAAGAATCCCTTCCGCTTCACCTTTCCCGCCGGCACGACGCTCAACGCCCACGGCTATCTCGTGCTGCTGGCCGAAAACAACCCGCCACCCGGCATCACCCAACTGAACCTGGGCTTCGATCTCAGCCATTCCGGCGATTCACTTTATTTATATTCCCCCGCGACCAATCTCATCGACCAGGTGAGCTTCGGCGGACAATTGCCGGATTTCTCAATCGGTCGCCGACCCGATGGCGGATGGTCCCTGGGCATTCCGAGTTTCGGCGAACCCAATCGCACCACACCGATGGGCAGCCCGTCCGCGCTTCGACTCAATGAATGGCTCGCCAGTCACCGCTTTCTGGCGGCCGAAGATTATATTGAAATCTATAACACCGATCCGCGACCCGTGGACCTGGGCGGACTTTTCCTCTCGCACGCTCCCGCGAGCCCACAACAGTACGGCATTCCATCGCTGAACTTCATCGGCGGGCACGATTTTCGAATTTTTCTCGCCGACGGTCAAGACCAGCCGCCCGACCATCTCAATTTCAGCCTGGATCGCCAGGCCGGATTCATCGGGCTCAGCGCCGGGGATGCCCAACCCATCGATGTCATCGTCTACGGGCCTCAACGTGAGGATATGCCGGAAGGCCGGACACCGAATGGTGGCGGTTTGATCACCTTTTTGTCCGGCCCGAGCCCGGGGGCGAGCAATCCGGGCAGCAACGTCGGTGATCCCGGCAGCACCAATATTGTGACGATCACCCTTCCGCTCATCACGATGACCAATCAATGGCGCTTTTCGCAGTCCGGGGACCTCGCGACCCGTTGGCGGGAGCCGGCGTATGACGACACCACCTGGTCCGGCGGTGCCGCCCTTCTTTATGTCGAAACGAGCGCACTTCCGGCACCCAAAAACACGCCGTTGACCCTTGGGAAAACCACCTATTATTTTCGCGGCCACTTCAATCTTCCAACGGATGTCCCGGCACTTCAACTGCTATTGACCTCCATTGTCGATGACGGCGCCATCATGTGGCTGAACGGGCATGAGCTCTACCGCCTCGGCATGGATCCGGGCACCGTGGTTTACGGAACCCTGGCGAATCGAACCGTCGGCAATGCCGTCGTCGAGGGGCCTTTCGAGGTTCCCAGCACCTGGCTCAACAGCGGCGACAATGTCCTGGCCGTGGAGGTCCACCAGAGTGCGGCCAGCAGCAGTGATGTCGTCTTCGGCGCGACCTTGGACGCCACTTAGGCTCTGGTAATAAATAAAGGTATCAACTCACGTCTTGCCTGTTGGCTTGATAGTATAGTTCCACTCGCCGTGGAACTTGTTCCGCTCCAAGTTAA
>JAYTHD010000038.1:0-7606 GCA_043732975.1 Verrucomicrobiota bacterium | reverse complement strand
AGAGGACAGCCGCAGTCCAAAACCTCGCGGATTCCATCGGGCGCGTGAGGTGTCGCGGTAGCGTCCTGGAGCAGGCCAGTCTTCTGGTGCTTTTGCTCCGAACGACTCACCAATCCGCCGTCGTCTCGAAATCATCCGGCACCGCCAGTTTGTCGGTCTTGAACCGGTAGATACTCTTCATTTGTGCGGGCGAGGCGGTGCGCTCGAACCACGCCGCCGAGCACCACGGATATTGATTCGCCACCGGCACGAGACCGTGTTTCACCGGGTTCTGGTGGGAGTTATGGAGCGTGCTGGCAGTGACGATGAAAGTGCCGCCCAGCGCCAAGGCGTGCCGGGGCGCGTGCGGCCAGGCGGTGGGTGGCTGAGACATGGGCGGGACGATAGGGCGGTGGTGTTTGACGCGGCAAGATTCGGATGTGTTGCCAAAGCAATAGAGGACTCCCGCAGTCCAAAACCTCCTGGAATTAACGAGGCGCTTGAGGAGTCGCGGTAGCGTCGTGGAGTGCGGTAGTCCTCTACCTTTGCGACGTCGGGTGCCCGGGAAGATGACCCAAATGCTGGTTGGCAACTCTCGCCCGGAATCAAAGCGACAGCTTGTTGCCGCAGTCCAAGACCTCGCGGTCCTTCGCAGCGTGTCCTGCGGACCCGAACCCGAACGCCGCCGCCACCATTAACAACTCCGAGATTCCGGGGAATCTTCCGGTGGACTCCTTGATCCCTGCACTTCGGCAAATCAGGCGAGCCGGATTGCGCCCCGTCTTTTCCTTGATTGCGCAGCGCCTTCACGGATCAGTCCTCGCATGTCTACCGTGCGCCAACTGGCTGTGGTCACTTCGTGTACGCTGGCCGCTTCGTTTTCGATGCCGGTCTTCGCACAGACCTATACCGCGACCGACCGTCAGCCGACTCCGGCCGAACTGGCAAATCTGCCGGCGGTGACGCGGAGCAAGGTGGACGCCCTGATGAAGGATCTCCGCGTGCCGGACGGCTTCCAGGCCACCATTTTCGCCACGCCGCCCGCGGTGAATTATCCGGTCTTCGTCGCCGCCGCTCCGGATGGCACGCTGTATGTCTCCAGCGACGGCAACGGCTCGTTGGATCGCAAGCCGCATATGGGACGCGTCCTCCGCGTTCGCGACACCAATGGCGACGGCGAGGCGGACGAAGTGAAGGCGTTCGTTCCCGACGTGGATTCCCCGCGCGGCCTGGTCTGGGATCAGGACCGCCTTTACCTGCTGCACCCGCCGAACATCAGCGTGTACGTGGACACCGATGGCGACGGCGTCGTGGATGAAGAGAAGACGTTGGTGACCGGGATCGCGTTTACGTTCAAGGATCGGCCGGCCGACCATTCCTCGAACGGTCTGGAACTCGGCGTCGACGGCTGGCTCTACGCGGCGATTGGTGATTTCGGTTTCCTGGAAGCCACCGGCACCGATGGCCGGAACCTGCAATTGCGCGGCGGTGGCGTGGTGCGGGTGCGGCCCGATGGCACGGGGCTGGAACTGTTCGCGAACGGGACGCGCAACATCCTTGAAGTGGCGGTCAGCCCGCTGCTGGATGCTTTTGCGCGTGACAACACCAACGACGGCGGCGGCTGGGACGTGCGGTTCCATCATTTCAGCGGACTTACCGAGCACGGGTATCCCAAGCTTTTCAAAAACTTCGGCGATGAAATCATTCAGCCACTGGCAGACTTCGGCGGCGGCTCCGGCTGTGGCGCGGCCTGGATTGATGAACCCGGCATTCCGGCGAAATGGAACAATGCGCCGTTCACGGCCGATTGGGGCCGGGAATGGATTTATCACCACCAGCTCAAGCCCAATGGGGCGACGTTCATGGCTGGCCAGGACGAATTTCTCCGACTGCCGCGGGTGACGGATCTGGACGTCGACGCACACAGCGCGATTTATGCGGCGAGTTGGAAGGGCGCGTCCTTCACCTGGGTGGGACCGGACGTCGGCTTCATCACCCGTTTGACGCCGAAGGACTATCAATCGCCGGCGCTGCCCGATTTTGCGCGGGCCACGGACGAGGAATTGGTTGGACAACTCGGCTCGCCGAGCCACCGGCGACGTTTGGCCGCGCAGCGCGTGCTGATTCGCCGCGCACAGACGGATCATCGCCCTGAGCTTTCTGCGCTGCTGAGCCGGTTGGCCAGCCAAGGCACCCAGCCGCTCGCCTCGCGCGTGGCCGCCCTGTTTGCCCTCAGTCAGGGATTTGGCCCGGCAGCAGCGGAGTCAATCGCCCGGCTCATTGCCGATCCAAGTCTGGCTGCCTGGGCAATCCGGGCCAGCGCGGACCACGGGGAGATCGGAGTGCCCATCGCCGCGCTGTTGCGCCCGGTGACCTCCGTCGATCCGCGGGTGCGGCGGGAGGCGGTCGTCGCCTTGACCCGGCTGAATTCCGTCGCCAACGCTCCGGCACTGGCCGCGCTCCTGGCGGACCCGGATGCCATCGTTCGCCACACTGTGGTCCAGGCCCTGATCCGGCTGCGGGCCGCCGATGTTTGCGCGGCGGTGATGGATGATCCCGAGGCGGGGGAGTTGCGGCGGACGGGGGCGCTGCAAGTGGTGCAGTCGCTCGCGGAACCCCGCGTGGTCGATCGTTTGCTGGCGTCGTTGACGAGTGAAAAAGATCCGGGTCGCCGCCGCGGGTTGTTGACGGCGTTATGTCGGCTGCATTTTCAGGAAGGCGTCTGGAAGGGAGACTCGTGGGGCACGCGGCCGGACACGCGGGGACCGTTTTATCAGCCGGAACCGTGGAGCGGGACGCCGCGGATCGGTGCGGCCCTCAAAGCCGCACTGGCGGCGGCCGACGCCACGGAAGCCGCGCACATCGGACGGGAACTGGCCCGGCACCGCATCCCGGCGGGTGAAGCCATCGAACAATTGATCGCTCGCGCGGCCACCGAACCGACGTTGCTGCCGGCACTCGCGCTGCAGCTGGCGAATGCCGAGACCGTGCCGTCCAGCGCCGTGCTCTTCCTGGTGCGTACGGCCACGGCTGGTGACACCACCGACGCAGTGCGGGCACAGGCAGTGATCGCGCTGGCGAAGACGGAGGATGCCGCCGCCTGGCGGGCGGTATTGCAGGCGCTGCCGATCGTGCGGCGCACTTCGACGGAAAATAATTTATCGGAGAAGGCGTCCGCGGCGGTGAACAATGCGCCCCGATTGGACCTGATCCACACGGTGCTGGAGGAAGTCGCCCTCAAGCTGGATGGCGAGGCGTCGCTGTTGGCCGAAACGCTCCTGGTCAAGCTGGCCGCCCGGAAAGTCGGGGCCCCGGAGGCGCGTGCCGCCGCCAATCGTTCCCTCGATGAAGGCTGGCTGCAACCGCGTCGCCGCGCCCAGATCCTGCGCGCCGCAGCGCAGGCCGGCGATACCTCCCGCGCCGCCCAGTTTGTCGCCGCACTGGACGACACCGACGCCGAGGTTGCCCGGACCGCCCGCGACGCGGTGAAGCGTCTGAATCTCGATCCGGCGAAAATCAAGGCAGCCGCGGATGCTCCCAAAGTCGGCAGCCTGGGTGTGGAGGCGACTCTGTCCGCCTTGAATGCGGTGCGGGGTGAGGCGGGCCGGGGCGAACAGATTTTCGCCCAGTCCGGTTGCAATGGTTGCCACACCGTGAAGGCGGATGAGCCCTTGAAGGGGCCGTTCCTCGGCACCGTGGCGACCGTGTACCGTCCCCGCGAACTCGCCGAGGCGATTCTCCTGCCCAACAAAACCATCGCCCAGGGATTCGTGGCCAATCATTTCGAACTCAAGGACGGTTCGGAAGTGGACGGCTTCGTGGTGCGCGAAGCGGCGGATGTCGTCACCATCCGGACCATCACGGCGCTGGAGATGGCCATTCCGGTCCGGGACATTGTCAAACGTGAGAAGCAGGAACGCTCGCTGATGCCGGAAGACCTCGTGAACGGGCTGACGGTGGCGGAGTTCGCGTCCCTGCTCAGTTATCTGCAATCCCTGGCCGACGTGAAGGCCGTGAAGCCCTAGCGTTATTGTCGGGGCCGGGGGCGTTGGGGACCGGTGGGAACATTTTTCCCGGCGGCCGGTCTGAGATATGACTTCATCCATGGAAGACCTCGCTGCCCGCCTGCCCGTCGCTCATGGGAGCCTGAGTATGGGTTTCCGTGCGCGTTGGCGACGTTGCGGTGGCGCGCTGTTTCTCGGCCTCTTGATCCTGGGCGGGAGCGGCACCCAACTGGCGTGGGCCGCGGGCGAACCCCCGGTACACCATGAACCACGACAACCGCGTTCCGGTGAACCAGTGCGCATTCTAGTGGCGCCGGCACCGGATGTCGCCATGGGCGATTGGGTCGTGGAATACCAGGTTAATGTTCCGGGGAAATACCGTGCCCGGAAGGATCCACAATTTGAGAAGGATTGGATCGCGCTGCCGTGTGTGAAGACGGAGGCCGGAAAGGTGGGTGCGACCATTCCCGGTGACGTGCAAAAAAACCGGAACCTCGTCCGGTACCGGATTCGCTCCGCCCGCGCCGGCGGAGTCGTCCTGCCGCCGGCCAGTGATGCCCAGGGCAACTACGCGTATTTTGTCTACGACGGCGTGCCGGCCTGGCAGGGGGCGATCAATCCGAAGGCGACGGACGCCCAATCGCGAACCCGGATGACCGTGCCCGCCGAGGCAATGTCCCGTGTGCCCGTCTACCATCTGATTGCCTCGCCGGCGGCGGTTGAAAACGCCACCTGGAAGGACTCGCGCCTGGCGTGGAATGAAACCAGCCGCAGCGAGTACCGTTACACCGGCACGATGGTTTACGACGGAGTGGTTTACGATCATGTGGCCTTTCGCGCGCGGGGCGGGTCGTGGCGGCACGCCATGGGCAAGAACATGTGGAAATTCAACTTCAACACGGGCCACCGCCTGGCTGCACGGGACAACTATGGACAGCCCTACGCCGCCAAGTGGGACAAATTGAATCTCGGCGCCTGCATCCAGCAGGGGGATTACGGCATGCGCGGCGAACAGGGCATGTTCGATGCCCTCAGCTACCGCCTGTTCAACCTCGCTGGTGTTGAAGCGCCGCGGACGCATTGGATCCAATTGCGGATCGTGAGCGGCGTCGAGGAAACACCGGTGGATCAATACAGCGGCGACTTCTGGGGACTCTATCTGGCGACGGAGGAAATCGACGGCGGCTTTCTGAAGGAACATCAACTTCCCGATGGGAATGTCTATAAGATCGACGGCTATTCCCCGAGCGCCAAGCACCTCGCCACCGGCAGCGATACCAACCTCGCCGACGCCCGGGCATTCCTGCAGGATATTCAAACGCATCCCGGCGGTCTGGCGCCCCTGGGCCAGGACAACTGGTGGCGCGCTCATGTCGATCTGCCCCGCTATTACAACTATCGCGCCGTGCTCGAAGCCGTGCATCATTACGATCTGGATGCCGGAAAAAACTATTTCTTCTTCAATAACCTCACCGCCAAACGCTGGCAGGTGATCCCCTGGGACGTGGATCTCACCTGGGGCGAGCACATGTTTGGCGGGGGCAACGAGCCGTTTCTCCAGCCCGTCCTGCATTCTTCGGCGGCCCTGCGTCGCGAATACCAGGAGCGGCTCGCCGAACTCGTGGACCTGTTGCTGAATCCGGAGCAGATGGATCGATTGATCAATGAATATTCCGCCCAGATCTGGCAGGGCTCCAGCCGGCCTTCCCTGGTCGACGCCGACCGGGCCAAGTGGGACTATAACCCGATCATGTCGTCAAAATATGCGATGCGGGGAAAGAGTGATCCGGGACGATATTATCTGGGCGATCCCAATAACCGTTTCGATGTCATGATCACGGGCATGAAGGAATTTGCTTCACAGCGTCAGAACCATATGAAGCGTCTGCTCGCCGGGTATCAACCGCCGTCCGCGCCGAAGATTTCCGAAATGAAATCCGTTCGCCGCGCCGACGGCCCCGTCCACCTCACGGCGATCCCGTCCGGCAGCGTCACGAAATACCGCTGGCGGCTCGCCGATGTGACGGGTCCCGGCAGTCCTGCGTTCGATGCCCGGAAGCCCTGGCCGTATGAGATTCAACCGGTTTGGGAATCCGGCCTGGACGCGCGACCGGAGGCGGAAATCCCCGTGAAATCCCTGCAGACAGGCCATACCTACCGACTGCGGGTTCGCGGCCAACGGGCGGATGAGGTGTTGAGCCGGTGGTCGCCGCCCGTGGAATTTGTGGCCCGATAGCCGGATTCGTTCTGCAGAAGGCTACGGCAATTCGCTTACGCGATAGAAACGGGCGGCCAGGTCGGAGGTCGGGTCGAGGAATTCCACGGTGGTCCCGCCCGCCACCCGGGTCGCCACGGGAGCCCAGGCTCCGGTAAGTGATGCAGGCAGGGATTCCAACCGATAACTCTTCCCCACCAGGGCGTCCCGTAGCAACACGTGACGCCCATCCGCACCCGACGCACCGGCCTCGACCCGCAGATGCTTGAAAAAACTGTCCAGGCCCACGGCATTGACCGCCGCTCCCAGATAAGGTCGCAGGCCGAGAATGTCCTGGATGGTGCGCAAGGTATCGCTGTGGTCCGATGGGAGGGCATTGGCGTAGCCCGGTGACCGGATGCGCGGTGAGAGCAACACCAGGCCAATCGGACCATCGCTGGTGGAGCCGGCGCCTTCGTCCCAGGTTAGGATAATCAGCCCGCCCCGCCGATACGCGGCCGAATTCAGGATCAACGGAATCTCGCGGGCCAGCCAATTGTCCCCCTGCAGCCGCGTGCTTGGACTGCCGGCCGTCAGTGAGTGCATGTCGTTGGTGAGATTCGGCGTGATGAAGCAGAAACGGGGCACCGTATCCGCCGCCAAATCGCGGGCGAGTTCGGGATAAGGGCGGATGTGGTTCGTCACATAGGCCCGGTTGGTGTTGATGTTCGCGAAAAAGAGAAAGGGCACGTGACGGACCACATACGGTACGGCATTGCCCAGCGGGATGTCCTGACCGGAGATGTCTTCGGCATAATTCTTCCACGGAACGCCCGCCCGATCGCAAAGCCACGCGAGGTGATTGGTACTGTGGATGGTGTTGAAGGCCGGTGAGTAGTCGTTCTTGATTCCAAAGTTGGTGCCGCTGATCAGCCAGATATAATTGGGTTCGCTGGGATGGATGGCCGGCGGATTGTAATAGGCCTCCGAGTGGGCCGCCTGCGGCAGGAGTTTGGTGTTGATGTAAGGACAGTAAGGACTGTCCTTGATGGCGCTCCAGTCATGGTTTTCCATGATGATCAGGAATATCGTGTCGATCCCCGGGATGCCGGCGCCCAGCAAGCCGCCGCCGAACAGCAGCCACCCGCAGAGCAGCTGGAGGAAGACGAGGCAAGGGCGGGTCGTGATGGAATTCAAGCGCGAAGAACCTTGCGGAAATTGCGCGCCGGTCCAACGGCAATTCGCCCTGGCATCGGCAGGTGTGGGCCCGGCGGAGGCGCGCTTCGGCGGCGGCCCCCTTTTGATCGCCGACAAGCCAAAGCGCGTCCTTTTTTTCCGGCGATTGCCGGTCCCCTTCTTCAGCTCAATGGTTCGATAAAAGCGATGCGTATCGCGGGCCGGAACGGAATCCACCCACAGCATCGGCGAA
>JAYTHD010000037.1:0-8789 GCA_043732975.1 Verrucomicrobiota bacterium | reverse complement strand
CTGCGCCGCGTGCTCCTGGCGCTGGCCAAGGTGTTGATTTTTGTCGACGAAGCCGACACGCAATTTGGCGGCGTCGGTGCGGACACCCACGAAACCGAGCGACGTCTCACCGGCAAAGTCCAGGCCCTGATGTCCGACACCAGCCTGCGCGGCCGCGTGGTCTGGCTGCTGTTGACCGCGCGGATCCACCGGTTATCCGCCGACCTCCGTCGCCCCGGGCGCGCCGGGGATCTCATCATTCCCACACTGGATCCGGAGGGCGGGGATCGCGCAGAGTGGCTGCGCTGGGTGACGCAGCCCGTGTGTCCGGCGGGTTTGGACGAGGCGACGCTCCAGCAACTCCACGACGCCACCGCCGGCTGGAGCGCCGCACAGTTGGCGGCCTTGCGCAGTGAATTGAAAGCCAGTTGCCGGCTCGACGCGGCGAAGTCCCTGGATCCCGAGATCCTGCTGGAAATTGTGCGCGATCAATTGTCGCCACCCATCGCGGAAATGCGACGTTACCAAACGCTCCAGGCGCTGGTACACTGCACGCGGCGCCGGCTGTTGCCGGATCCCGGGACCACCGATGCCCAGCGGCAACAGTGGATCGAAGAACTGCGGGCATTGGAGGCTCGCGGTGTGCGGTAAAGCGAAAAAAAGTATGGCTATCGATGTGTTCGCGTTTGGGACGGGATTCCTACGGCGGCCAGGCGGGACGCGGGCGGCGCTACTCTGCGGGGCGCTCCTGGCAACGCTCCCGTCACTGCGCGCCGCCGACTTTCCCACGCCCTATAACAGCGAGCGGGACACCAACGCCGCCCCGCTGACGCCCGCCGCGGCACTGGCACAAATCCAACTTCCACCGGGCTTCCGGGCCACGGTGTTTGCCGCCGAACCCGCGGTCCAGAATCCGATCGCTTGCGCTGGGGATTCCCGCGGTCGTCTGTGGGTGGCGGAAAACTACACCTACGCCGAACGCCCGCTCGGCTTCGAAAGCCGCCTCCAGGATCGCGTACTGATCTTCGAAGACCGCCATGGCGATGGCACCTTCAGCTCGCGCAAGGTGTTCACCGAGGACGTCCAACGGCTCACCAGTATCGAGGTGGGCCACGGCGGCGTGTGGTTGATGTGTCCGCCGCGGCTGTTGTTCCTGGCGGATCGCGATGGCGACGACGTCCCGGATGGAGTTCCGGAGGTGATCCTGGACGGCTTCACGCCTCCCGCCGACGGCCACCACACTTTCGCCAACGGACTGCGCTTCGGTCCCGACGGCTGGCTCTATGGCCGGTGCGGTGCTTCCAGTCCGGGCGAAATTGGAATCCCCGGCGCACCTGCCAACGCACGAATCCCGGTCCGGGGAACGCTTTGGCGTTATCATCCCCAAACCCGGGTTGTGGAATCCCTTTCCAGCGGAACCACCAACCCGTGGGGTCACGATTGGAATTCCGAGGGGGAACTGTTTTTCATCAACACGGTCAACGGACATCTCTGGCACCAGATTCAAGGCGCACACTACGTCCGGCCGCACACGATCGATCCCAATCCCCATGTTTACGCACTGATCGATCAACACGCCGACCACTGGCATTTCGACACCGGCAAGGGCTGGAGTCAGTCGCGCGATGGCCAGGCCAATTCCTTCGGGGGTGGCCATGCCCACGTCGGCATGATGATCTATCAGGGCGCGAATTGGCCGGCGGAATATCGGGACCGTCTGTTCACGCTGAATTTCCACGGCCGCCGGATAAACCAGGAGATTCTCGAACGCAGCGGCACGGGTTACGTCGGCAAACATGGGACCGATCTGCTCCTCGCGGGAGACCCCTGGTTTCGGGGCATGGAACTGACCACGGGCCCGGATGGCGGCGTGTTTGTGCTCGACTGGAGCGACACCGGAGAATGTCACGAATCGACCGGCGTGCATCGCACCTCCGGCCGCATCTACAAAATCACCCACGGCAATCCGGAACGTCCGGCAATCGAGGAGGTCGCCCGGTTGAGCACCCGGGGACTCGCCGACCTCCAGACCCACACCAACAACTGGCTTGCCCACCAGGCGCGGTTGGAATTGAGCGCCCGTGCCGCCACCGGACTGGACCTCTCGGAAGCCGTCGTCCCGCTGCGCGAACACTTGCAACACGCGACCCGGGTGGATTGGTCCTTGCGCGCGCTGTGGTCCCTGTACGTCATGGGTGCTGCCGACCCTGCCCTGCTGGAAGCGCTACTCGAAAACCCCGACGAACATCTGCGGGTGTGGGCGATCCGTTTGCTGACCGACCGCTGGCCGCTCGACACCGTCTTGAGTGAAAGACCCCGGGGCGCTCCCAAATCCGTGGAGCCGCATCTTCTCGACCTCCTCGTTCGCCGCGCACAAATGGATTCGTCCGGCCTGGTCCGTCTGACGCTGGCCTCCGTCCTTCAGCGCCTGCCCACATCCGCACGAGTCGGCCTGGCGAGTGCGCTCGCGGCCCGTGCCGAAGATGCGACCGACCATAACCAACCGCAGATGGTGTGGTATGGATTGATTCCGCTCGCCGACCAGGATTTGGGCGGGCTTCCACCCATTGCCCGGGAATGCCGGTTGCCCCTGACGCTCCAGTGCATCGCGCGTCGCCTGGCCGAGGCGAGCGAAAAAAATCCCACCCCGCTGAACGAACTCCTGCGTCTCGCGACGGAAAAACCGGAAACGTATCGCCGCAGCGTGGTGACCGGAATGGCCGAGGCGCTGGCGGGCTGGCGCAAGACGGCAAAACCGGTGGCCTGGGACGCCCTGGCAGAAACGTTGACCACCTCGTCCGACGCCGGTCTGCGCGAGAAGGCTCGCGAACTGAGCGTCGTGTTCGGGGACGGCCGCGCCCTGGACGCCGTCCGGCAGATCGCTCTGGATCCACATGCCGGCCTCGACATGCGCAAGTCGGCGCTGCAATCGCTCATCGATGCCCGACCGCCCGATCTATCCGCGCTTTGCGAATCGCTGCTGACGGAACGTTTTCTCAACGCCGTCGCCGTGCGCGGTTTGGCGGCCTCGGAGAACCCCGGGGTGGGACGGAAACTGGTGAAGGCCTGGTCCAGCTTTCATCCCTCGGAACGTCCGCAGTTGCTGGCCACATTGGTCACGCGGTCGGTCTTCGCCCGGGCACTTCTGGACGCGATCGCCAAGAGTGAAATTCCGCGCGCCGAGCTTTCCGTGGCGGATGCCACTCGAATCCGGGCCTTCGACGACCCTCCGCTCCGACAACAGTTGGCCGAAGTCTGGGGCGAAGTGCACGACACGCCGGCGGACAAACAAAGGCTCATCGCGCGATTGCGCATGGATCTCACTTCAACGCCCGGCACTCTGGCGGACGCCCCGCGAGGTCGGGCCCTCTTCCAGGCCACCTGCGCGACCTGCCACAAGCTTTTTGGTCAGGGTGCCGACATCGGCCCCGACCTCACCGGCGCTCATCGTGACAATCTCGATTACTTATTGGAAAACATCGTTGACCCCGGCGCCGTTGTGAGCGCGGATTTTCGGACGTCGGAGATCACGCTCAAAGACGGACGGACGCTCCAGGGCGTGACACGGTCGACCACGGAACGGACGCTCACGCTCCAGACGCCCACCGGTTTGCTGCATCTGGAGCGTCAGGAAATCGAACGAATCCATTCCTCACCCCATTCGCTGATGCCCGACGGGCTGTTGGACACTCTGTCCGCTCCGGAGATCCGCCAGCTGATGGCTTATTTGATGTCGCCTCAGCAGGTGTCGCTGCCGGCGCCGCGGTAGCTACAGAATCCGAAGTTAGATCCACAGATTTCCGCAGATTATTGGGGAAATTGCCACTTAGCCCCACAGCGACACTTCTAAAGAATTTTGGCCGCGGATGACACGGGTGGCGCGGATCGATTCGAAAAGTGGCGTTCCGTATCTGCGTTATCCGCGCCATCCGCGGTTCATTTTCTGAAAGTGTCGCTGGAGTGTTCGCTCAATGTTCTCACCTCGTTTTTTATCTGTGTGAATTCGCGTGAATCTGCGGTTCCTCAACCCGGGCTTTCTGGTTCATCCGCACTTCCAATTCGCCGTTGACGCGGGGCGACTCCCGCCCGTCAGTGGCCGGGTCCCGATTCACGTTGCTGCTGGCACGAGGCAATTCCTCCCACGAAAAATGACATTCCTGGCTCCGGCCCTAACTCGTCACCCAATCCACGGGGCCAGTCCTGGCGCCGAAGCCAGGCGGAAGGTATCCCGATCACACCGTTCCGCTTCGCCCTACTTTTTATGAATCCCCTCTCGGAGCCACATTATCGCGGTTCACGGTCCCAAGCCAAAGTCCTCCACGGTTTCACGCTGATCGAACTGTTGGTCGTCATCGCCATCATCGCGATCCTGGCCGGCATGTTGCTGCCCGCCCTCGCCAAGGCCAAGACCAAGGCCCAGGGCATCGCCTGCATGAATAATCAGCGGCAACTCACGCTGGCCTGGACACTCTATGCCCACGATTTCGCGGACGATTTGGTCTGGAATGCTCTATCGGCCGAGACCGCCGGGTGGGTTCGCGGGGTGCTGGACTATTCCCCCGGTAATCCGCACAACACGAATGTGGCCGGTTTGATGGATCCAAAATATGCCATGCTGGCGCCCTACACCCAGTCGGCCGGAATCTACAAATGCCCGGCGGACCGGAGCTACGTCGTGATCGGCGGCCGACGCCTTCCCCGCGTCCGGAGCCTGTCGCTCAGTCAGGCCATGAACTCGCAGGATGATTGGATGAGCTTCCTGACGAAGAAGAAGTACACGGTCTTCCACAAGCTTTCCGACCTCAATGTCATGGGCCATTCGAAGGCGTTCGTCTTCATCGATGAACATCCGGATGGGATCAACTTCGGGGATGTCGCCGTGGCCATGAACGACGGTCTGCCTCCGGCGGGCATTTACATCATCGATTATCCCGCCAGCACGCACAACGGGTCGGGCGGCCTGAGCTTTGCCGACGGTCACGCGGAAGTTCACAAATGGCTGGATGCCCGGACCAAGCCACCGTGGAAAAACGCCTCGATGTCACTGGTCGTCGCCTCGCCGAACAATAGCGACATGGTCTGGCTTTCGGAACGGACGTCCATCGCGCAGCCGTAGGGCTCCGAGAAAATGGTCCGTTGCCCGCCCTCCAAGCCGGCTGTTGGCACCATTCCCAGCGAGCCGATAACGACGCCCCGAGGCGCCGGGCCGGTCGGCGGAATCCGGTATCCCGCCCCCCCGGCGGCGATCGCCGTGCAGGCCGGTCGCGCCGGGCCGGGTGGACTTCGAAGGGCTGTTTCGACGGGTTTGCAGGATATTCCGAGCCATATTCCCCTTTTAATTTTCCTTCAGCACTCCGGTAAACGGCTGCTAGTTTGTCCGCTCGTTTTAGACTAATGACAAAACCTGCTGATCAGTTGCCGCCACTGACGGGCGAACTTCCGGTTCTGCCGCCGGGGACACTTTTCCACCGGCTCGCCAACGGACTTGAAGTGATCCTCCGGCCCGAGCACAGCGCCCCCGTGGTCAGCGCCCAGGCCTGGTGCCGGGCCGGAAGTATCGACGAGGGTCCATTGCTTGGGGCCGGACTTTCGCACGTGCTGGAACATATGCTGTTCAAGGGCACGACAACCCGGGCCGGCGGGCGGATTGATCAGGAAGTCCAGGCGGCCGGCGGGTACATGAACGCCTACACGTCCTTTGATCGGACGGTTTATTGGATCAACGCGCCGACCAGCGGAACCAAAGTCGTGGTCGACATCCTCTGTGATATTTTTCAAAACGCGACCCTGCCCGCCGATGAACTGGCGAAGGAACTCGACGTGATCCGCCGGGAAATGGACATGGGCCACGACGATCCCGGACGCCGCGCCAGTCAGGGCTTTTTTGCGACCGCCTACCAGCGCAGTCCGTTTCGACATCCGGTCATTGGCCACCGGGACATCTTTGATCGGATCACGCGTGAGGATCTGGTGGCGTACTACCAGACCAAGTACGCGCCGAACAACTGCTTCCTGGTGGTGGTGGGCGATTTCGAACCGGCCACCGTGCTGGCGCAGATCGAGACGGCCTACGCGAACTTCAAGGGCCGCGCCGTACCGCCCAGTTTTGTGCCGCAGGAACCGCGTCAAACCGCCCCGCGCGAAACCATCGAAACCGCGCCGGTGGAACACGCCCACCTGCATCTCGGCTGGCACGTCGGGGACCAGCGTCACGAGGACACTCCGGCGTTGGACGTGCTCGCGACGCTCCTGGGCCACGGCCGCAGTTCGCGGCTTTACCGGGCGATTCGCGAGCGCGGGTTGGCCCACTCCGTCAGTGCCTGGATCTACACGCCCGGAGCCGTCGGGATGTTTGGCGTCAGCGCCGTTTGCGACGCGGACAAAATCGACGCGGTGCGCCAGGCGATTCAGGGGGAACTCCAGCGGGTGCGGGAGGAGTCGATTTGCGCCGATGAACTGGCGAGGGCGGTGAAACAATACACCGTCAGCACGCTGGCCACCCGCAAGACAATGGAGGGACAGGCCCAGGATTTGGGCAGCAGTTGGCTGGCGGCGACCGATCTCCATTTCAGTGAACGCTACCTCGGCGGTGTCCGCCGATTGAGCACGGCGGATATCCGCCGCGCCGCGCAGCGCTATCTGACCGCCGATGGCCTGACGACCTACATTCTGCGGCCGGCGGGCGTGGCAACCCCGGCGGTCGCCCGGGCGATGGCGGTCGCGGAGAATCCCGTTCACCGCTTCGTCCTGTCCAACGGACTGCGGTTGCTGGTGAAGGAGGATCACCGGCTTCCCTTCGTTGATTTTCGCGCCGCCTTTTCGGGCGGGCTGTTGGCGGAATCGCCGACCGATTCCGGCCTGACTTCGCTGCTGGCCAAGCTGCTGGTCAAGGGCACGGTACGGCGGAGCGCGGAAGATATTGCGGCCACCATCGAAAACGTGGGCGGCAGCCTGGAGCCTTATGCCGGCAACAACAGCTTTGGCGTCAGCGCCGAGGTGTTGTCGGAGGATTTCGCCGTCGGTTTGGACTTGTTGGCCGATGTGTTGCGAAATCCCGCCTGGCCGGCCGAGCCATTGGAACGTGAGCGGCAGATCCAATTGGCCGGCATCAAGGGGCAGCGGGACCAGTTGCTCCAATGCGCCTTCAAAGCGCTGCGCCGGCAGCTCTTCGGCGACCACGGATATGGTCTGGACGCCTCGGGCACGGAGAGTTCGGTGAAGGCCTTTTCCGCGGCCGATCTCCAACGCTTTCATTCCCAACTCGTCATTCCAGCGAACGGCGTGCTGGCGATTTTCGGCGATGTGCGCCCCGATCAGGTGCGGGCCGCCGTCGAGGGCGCCCTCGGCAATTGGAACTCTCCGCTCCCGCCCTGGCATCCCACCCCGGCCCCGGACCGGCCGCTGGTACTCCGGACCGACGAGTCGCGCGACAAGGAACAGGCAGTGCTCGCCCTGGGCTTCCGCGGCACGACGCTGACGGCGTCGGATCGTTACGCGCTGGAATTGATTCAGGAAGCGTGCAGCGACATGGGCTCGCGGCTGTTCCTCCGCATCCGCGATGAACTCGGTCTCGCCTATTATGTCGGGGCCTCCGATTTCGTGGGCCGGACGCCCGGATACTTCGCCTTCTACTGCGGCACTTCTCCCGAACAGGTGGACCGGGTGGAAGGTGAATTGCGGGTGCAGGCGGACGAAATCCGCCGCCATGGGTTGACCGAGGAGGAACTATCCCGCGCGAAGGCCAAGGTCGTGGGCCAGCGCCAGATCGCCCGCCAGGACCTGGGCCAGGTCGCTTTGACGGCCGCCCTGGATGAATTGTACGGACTGGGTTATGCGCATAGCGAAGGCGACGATGCGCGCTATCAGGCGGTGACGTTGGCGGAGATTCGCGAAGTTGCAGAACGTTACCTGCAGCCCGATGCGGCCGTGATCGCGATTATTCGAGGACATCCACCAGCCGCGGTCGCCGCGGCGTAGGCAGAGGGTTCGGACCTGATTCCGCGCGCGCCCCAAAACCTGGCGGAATCCCAAGGTGCCATAGACTTCGCGCCAGCGTCTTGGAGTGCGTGTAACGGAGTCGGTCCCGGCGCGGATGCCTCACGGAGACTCTCGCCCACCGGTTTGGTGGCCGGAGGCCAGCACGAAAGGTGGCACGAGAGTCCTCGCGAGTATCCCTTCGGTCCGCAACGCGGCTGCCTCGCGGAGGTTCTCGGCCCACCGGTCTTGTGGCCGGAGGCCAGCCAGCAAGGTGGAGTGAGGCTCCGTCGAGCGACTCCCCACTGAAATTAACGCCCGAGCGAGTTTGTCCTCAGGCCGCCAGTCTGGGTATTAACCGGCACCAAAAACGGTTCGGAAACTTTGTGCGCGGAAGGCCGGACGTCCGATCGCTATTCATGTGGGGACGGCGGCGGCCAAAAGCGGTCCACTTCGCGAATCTGCACGAAAAAGGCGCGGACCAATTTGCGCCGCCGTTGCTCCACCGCTTGGTGTAGCGAGGACAGATCGACCGCGCTGCGGGGGCATCGGCGTCGGCATTTATCCAGGGTGCCCAGCAACACGTCCGCATCCTGAATATCGCCCAGGCGATCCTGAAAAGTGTGGAGTCGCCGAAGGTATGCCCGGGTGACGCCGGGTTTCCCGGCCTTTGCCGGCAGGATGGACTCGATCCATTCGACCATGTAGCGGAATCTCTTGAACGCCACCCGCAGGTTGTGAATCGTCGCGATGTCCGTGGCGCGGCAGAGTCGACGCAAGGCCAGCACTTCGCCGAAGGACCGGCCCACAACTTCAATCAAGTCGGCCCGGAGTTC
>JAYTHD010000036.1:0-12390 GCA_043732975.1 Verrucomicrobiota bacterium | reverse complement strand
CTCGTCTACCTGGCCGGTGGCATGCGCGAAATCATCGCCTGGCTGAACCTGCCCCGGTTTCCGTCGAAGCCTTTCGGCGCCCGGGTGCTCACCACCATCGAAAAGGAAATCCGGTTTCAGGACGTGACGCTCGATTTTCCGAACGGCATCCGCGCCCTTGATCGGCTGAACCTGGTGATTCCCGCCGGCAAGACGGTGGCGCTGGTCGGGGGCTCCGGCGCCGGGAAAACCACCGCGGCGGGCCTGGTCCTCCGCCTGCGCGAACCCACCTCGGGACTCATCACCGTGGATGGAATCGACGCCCACGAATTCACCGCCGAATCGTGGCACCGCACGGTTGCATCGGTGGAACAGGATCCGTTCGTCTTCCACGACACCATCGCCTACAACGTGTCGTTCGGGGTTCCGGACGCGACGAAAGAACGCATCCTGGAAGCCCTGAAACGAGCTCATCTGGATTCCGTGGTCGAGTCCAAACCCGGCGGTCTCGAAGCCATCGTGGGCGAACGGGGCAGCGGCCTCTCCGGGGGTCAACGCCAACGCCTCGCCATCGCCCGCGCGCTCATTCGCGAACCCCGCCTGCTCGTCCTGGACGAAGCCACGTCGTCACTCGACAACGAATCCGAACGCCACGTCCAGCGGGATATTGAAGAGGTCATGCAGGGCCGGACCGCCTTGATCATTGCCCACCGGCTTTCCAGCATCCGCCAGGCCGATTGGATTGTCGTCCTGGATCACGGCCGCAAGGTTGAGGAGGGTCGTTGGGAGGATCTGGAAAAGAGCGGCGGCCGCTTCGCCGCACTGTTGGCCGCGGCTCAGGGCGACGTCCTCAGTTCGTGAAGATGACGGTCGCCTCCTTGGTCTCGCCCGCCGTGGCTTCCGCGTCGCGCTCCGGTGCCTTCTCCTCCCAGAGGCCCGGCAGAACCGTGATCGGGTACCGGATGAATCGCCCGCCGCGATAGACCCAGCATTCGCGGTAGAAACGCTCCATGAAACGGCAGTACGACTCACAATCCGTGCCGGCGCGCACCATTCCGTAGGGCCAGAACTCGGCCACGATCGGCACACCCCGCTCCAGCAATTCGGTCGCCCCGCCGAAGACGTGCCGTTCATGCCCCTGCACATCGATCCAAATCAGCGCAATCTCCCGCCTCAATTCCGGGGGCAATTCCGCCAAAACCGAATCCAGGCGACGGGCCGGCACCTTGATCACCCGTCGATCCGATTCCCGATATTGCAACCGCCCGACTGGACCGGCCGTATCGGCGGGCACGAGGCGAACCCGGTGATCGCCGAAATTCCAATCGCACAACTCAAATTCCAGTTCCCCGTCCAGCTCGGACAACGCCGCCTGGTACGCGGTGACCCGCGGCGTCAGTTGGTTTTGCTCCATGTTTTTCCGGAACAGGGAAAAATTGTTCGGGTCGGGCTCAAACGCGATGGAACTGGAAAACTGCCCGCTCCGCAGCATGGCCGCAGTGATGTGACCGATGTTGGCCCCGATATCCAAAAAGGAACCCGTCCCCTTGGCGGGAATCTTACCCGCCTGCCGCAACACAGAAGTGGCCTCCTGCGTCATATCGTACTCCAGAGCGCCCCGCTCAAAAAGGATCCGGCCGATCACGTCGTCACGCGTGTCGATCGTCATCCGCCCATGCTGGGTTTCGCACGTGACGGTTGGACCCAATCGACGCTGTCGGAACCACCGCCGGTCCCGCTGGGCAATGCGGATACGCTCTTTGACGATCTCAATAATCTCAGGGATCATAATCTGTCATTACCTTCCTCATCCCCCGGCGACAATCCAAACAATTTCCAATCGATCATCCGGTTTCAGGGGGCGCTCGGAGAACTCCGAAGGCGCGACGGCCTCCCCATTCAATTCGACCACCACACTGCGGGGGAGCAGGCCGCGCTCAACCAGGAAATCGTGGAGTGTGCACGGAAAAGTGGCCGGGACCCGCTGGCCATTCGAAAGGACCGAATTCATGCCCGGGTCGGTCAGCGCCACCACTTGGTTTCGCGCCGCTTCTCCTTCTTTTCAATGTCCCGTTTGCGCGCCTCCTCCGCCTGCCTGACTTCATAATCCAACTGCCGCAGCGGGGCTGATTCCTCCCGGGAAGTCCGGGCCATCTCGGACGCTTCCTTCGGGCTCTGCAGCACGGTCGGATGCATCAGAACCAGCAACTCGGTGCGGGCGCCGTCGCGGCTGTTGCTCGAGAACGCCCGGCCGAGGATCGGAATGTCCTTGAGGAACGGCACCCCGGATTTGCTGTCGCTGCGCGAATTCCGGATGTACCCACCCAACAGGATGGATTCACCCGACATCACCGACACGGTCGAGGTCGCCTCGCGCTTGTTGGTCGTCGGTACCGTGCCCGCCGACGCATTGCTCCCGGGTGCGATTTCCTCGATCACCTGCGCCACTTCCATGGTCACCAGCCCGTCCGGCGTGATGTAGGGCGTCACCGTGAGGTCGATGCCCACGTCCTGGCGTTGGTAGTACGAATTGGCCACGCCCAGTCCCGCGCCGTAGTAGCTGCCCTGTTGAAAGGGCACCGTGGAACCGACGAAGAACCGGGCCTCGGTGGCGTGGGTCGTCTGGATCCGCGGTTGCTGGATGATGTTGACGCGCGAATCGCTCGCAATGGCGTTCAGGGTCACATCCCAGCGATTGCCGATGCGCGTAAAATAACTCAACCCGCCACCCGAACTGAACAGTCCGTTGGTGGTGGTGCCCCCCAGGAAGTTGCCCACGTTGTTCAGCGAATCATTGCCGTTGATCGAGCCCCCGCCCGTCACCGCGGGATTTCCGCCAAACGACTTCGGGCGCTGCCCGCCGGACAAACCGTAGTTGAGCCCGTCGGTCAGCGAGACCTCCATGATGACGCCCTCGATCATCACCTGGGCCAGCAGCGTATCGACCTTGGCGATGACTTCCTTGAGCTTGGCGATGTCCTTCTTGGTGCCATAGACGATGAGGGAGTTGGATCGCTCATCGGGCGTGATGGTGGTGGATTCCAGCAACTGGGCGAACGCCGAGGCCGCCCCCTGCCCCGTGCCACCGGCACGATTCACATTGCCCAGACGTTGTTGGAAACCGGTGCCCGTTCGTGCGCCGGCCCCGCCAATCGGGGTGATTGAACTCTGCTGCGGCTCAAAAGTATTCTTCCCCTCCGGCACCGGTTCAAAGGAGTTGTAATTATAGGCCCCACCACCGCCGTACCCACCCCCGGCGCCGTAGCTGCCACTGGAGCGGGTCGAGGAACTGCGCGAGGTATTTCGCCGACCACCGGACGCACCGGACTGCCGGCCAAGCCCGCCCTGCAACCCCGCGCCACCACCACCGCCGCCACTACCGATGACGCTGCTCAAGGTCGCGTAGATCTCCTGCACCTTGCCGTATTTGATCGGGATGACCTCGAGTTGAAAATCATCCTCCACGTGGACATCGATCTTCGCCAGCACTTCGAGCATCCGCTTCACGTTGGCCTGGTAATCGCGCAGCACGATGGTCTTGGTGCTTTCCAGCGCGACGATGCCCTGCGCGTTCTGGGCACTGGCGAACTTGGCGATCACCTCCACGACCTCCTTCACATCGGCATGCTTCACCTGCACAATGTGGGTCACATACTGAAACGCCTCGTTGTAAGCGGCGCCGTTGGTCTGGCTGAATTTGGCGGCCATCGTCGACGCCGTCTGCGAAGGGACGACCAGCACAAACTCTTCCCCCTGCTGGATGGTGGTGATCTGATTGAGCGACAGTACCGTGTCAAACGCCTGCAGGACGACCTCCCGCGGCAGCTTCTTATCCGCCACAAACGTCACCTGCAACTGGCCATTCAATCCCTGGCCGCGAAGGACGATCCGCTTCGACGCCTTGGCGTAAATGTCCAGGAACTGATCCAGCGGCATCAATTTGATTTTCAGCGCATCGATATAGTCATCCAGATCCGCCACCGATTTCAGGTTCTCCAGCAGCCGGCTGTTTTCCTCGGCTTCGGGCGAATTCGGAGCGCCAGGTGCCGGCGGAGGTCCGGGATTCGGGCCCGTTCCGGGACGCTGGACCACCGGGGTGTTCGGTCGGGGTGCCACGGTCGCCGCGGGATTGGAGACGTTCGGACGACCCACGACCCCATTGGTCGCGGGCCGGGGAAAATTGCCGGGCAGAGCGATCGGTCGCGGTCCCGGTGCATTGCCTGGTCCCGGTCCAATAGCCGGGATCGGCGTCACGGCCGTGCCCACGGGCGGCGCCGGAATCGGGGCCGGTGTCGGACCCCCCGTGACCGCCGCCGCGGAAGCCGGCGTGGGGGCCGGGCTGGTCGCGGGGACCGTCAGGCGCGCCTTGCCCCCATCCGTGACTGTGGAAGGTGGCGCGGACTGATCTTGCCCCAAAGCCAGCGGGGCGAGCGCCAGGCTGGCAAGCGCACAGGCCATCCAATGCATCGCAGAGGTCAGGGAGGACGGTCGGTGGGTTTTCACTGGAAATCTATTTCTTAACTTTCGTCGTTGCATTCGTCACAGGGGCAGGCGCCGGCGCCGGACCCTTGGATTGAAGTCCGGAAGTCGCGGAAGGTTTCGCCGCGGGCGCGGATGGCCCCGCGGCAATGGCGGCCGTTGCGCTCTTCGCCTTGGGCACCGGCTTGTTTTCCTTCTGGAAGCTCGCCACCAACGTCAGGGTCGCCTGCAGTCGGGTCCGCGACGGATCCGGGCGCAAATTCGTGATGTCGCGCACTCGCATCATGGATTCTCCGGAGCCCAGCTGATACAGGAAATCCACCAACTCCGCCTCCGCCCCGTTCACATCCACGGTAACCAGCCGCTCGTCAAAAAACTGGTTGGTCGTCCCCACGGCCCGGATCGGCGGCGGCACAGTCACCCGGGTGATGCTCACGCCACTCAAGCCGCCCTGCGCATAAATCGTCTGTTGCATCATCGGCACCCGATCGGCATCCAGCAGCCCCGGCACCCCCTTGAGCTTCAATTCGGCCAACTGCTTTTCGTACTTCTGCCGCTGGCTGATCTCCGCCATGAATTTGCTCCGCTTGGCGGTCTCGTCCTTCAGCAGTTTCTCCGTCTTGTTCCACTCGCCGAAATACGGCCAGATGAGGAAGTAGTTCAACAGGACCACGAGCAGCACGAGGCCGAACAGGACCATGCGCCGCTCCGTGGGCGGGAGATTGAGGCGATCAAACCACTTCGTCATGGCTGCTCCGCTCGGTTGAGTTCCGCCTCCAGGGACCAGGTGGACACCGAACCCCGGGTCGTAATGGGTCCCGGCTTCACCCCGGAAAACAGGGAAACTCCATTCGTCAGCACGAGCTTCCGCAACTCATTGCCGTAACTCACCACCTCGGGTTGCGCGTCCATGCTGACGGTTCCGTCCAGTCGCAACATGCGACCCTTGACAAAATTAATGGTGTTGAGGTTGAGGCTCACGGGCAGCACTTCGATGGCCTGCCGCCAACTTTCCAGCGCCGCATACCGCAGGGCGACCTGCTCCAGCAAGACTTCCTTCTGCGCCTTGGTGGCCAGCGTATTGGTGTATTGCAGGGCCAATTGGCCGTTGTCCGACTGCAGGGAATCCAGGTCCCACCACCGCCAGTTCAAGACGCCGAGGTACACAACCACGATCACCAGGTAGGCCATGCCCACCGCCCCCAGACCTTGCAGCCAGAGTCGATCCACAAATTGTTGGCGCTGCCGGGACTGCGTTTCCACCGGAACCAGCGACGCGGATTGCAATCTCAGCTGAGTGGTGGCACTGGCCGCGGCCCGTTTCTCGAGGGAAAGCGGCTCATGAGACTCGACCGCTCCTCCGCGCCAGGTGGACAGCGCAGCCTCCAACTCGCCCCGCTGCGAGGCGGGCGACACCAGATGTACCGGCGGATCCGCGGGCAACCAACCCGCCATCTCGGCCGCCCACGCCTGCCGGGTCAGATGCGCCGTCATCGCCCCGGCCATGCCCAATCCGTGCGGGATGGTCGCCATCGACACATCGAGCCAAACCTGATTCACGCGCCAAGCCAGCAAGAAGTTCGTCACTGTGCCGCTGTCCTCCGCCAGCACCCAAAGTCCATCGCCCGCCGGCAACTCGCGCAACTGTCCCGCCAGTGGCACCGCCAACCGGTCCGGGACAAACCCGGATTGCTCCAAGGCCGTCAGTTGCTCCTCGACCTTCTCACGCGGCGCGATCACCGCCAGCACCGTTTGCTGGGTGGGATCGGGATGGGGCAACAACTCGACCGACCACACCACATGTGCGGGCGGATACGGGGACAGTTTCTCCAACTGCAATTCCACCAATCCGGTCACTTCCTCGATCGGACCACTCGGGACCTGTAGCGCCTTCAGGTAAATCCCATCCGTCGGCAACCACGCCACATTGAGCGACGGCGACAACAGGGTCGACCAACCCTTGCCCACCAGGTTGGCGGGCAGCGGCTTGCCGGGCGCCAGCTTGATTTCCTCTCCGGCGCCCACGGAATTCTTGCTGACCTTGAAACGCCAGAGGCGTCGCTTGGCCCCGAGTCCGGACAGGACCTGGGCGTGGCGCCAATCGGCGTTCTTGATGGGCTTGCTCACCGCGGCCGGGGCCGGGGCCGACTCCCCCTCGGCCGGTGGCAATGCGGGGACGTCCCTGGCCCGGTCCACACCTGGCTTCTCCGGCGATTCCGTCACGCTCACTTGCCGGAACCTTTCTCGTCACCCATGAGCCCCCGAACATGCTCCTCCGTCTGGGTCACCCGCAGGACCTCCTCGATGGTCGTGATGCCCAGCTTGACCTTGCGCCAGCCATCTTCCCGCAGCGTGCGCATGCCCTGCGCCCGGGCGGTCGCCGCGAGCGTGGTCGCCGACGCCCGATTCATCACCAACGGGCGCACGGCCTCATTCACCACCATCAATTCGTGAATGCCCGTCCGGCCCTGATAACCCAGCAACCGGCACTTGTCGCAACCCGTGCCCTTGTAAAAAGTCGACGTCGCAATCTCATGTTCCGGAAAACCGCATTTGATCAGGTATTCCCGATCCACCCGCTGCGGCGCCTTGCAATACGGGCAAATCGTCCGCACCAACCGCTGCGCCATGATCGCCTCCACCGACGACGCCACCAGGAACGGCTCAATGCCCATGTCGATCAACCGGGTGAACGCGCTGGGCGCATCGTTCGTGTGCAGCGTGCTGAAGACCAGATGCCCGGTAAGCGAAGCCCGGATGGCGATCTCCGCCGTCTCCAGATCGCGAATTTCCCCCACCATCACCACGTTCGGATCCTGCCGAAGAATGTGCCGCAATCCGACGGCAAACGTCAGGCCGATGTCCGAGCGCACGGGAATCTGATTAATGCCCTTCAACTCGTATTCCACCGGCTCCTCGATGGTGATGATCCGCTTCGTCACCGAGTTGATCTCGGATAGGAAGGCATAGAGCGAGGTGGATTTCCCCGAGCCCGTGGGTCCGGTCACCAGAAAGATCCCGTGCGGTTTGACAATCAACTCTCGGATCTGGGCCGCCTCAGCCTCGCCGAATCCGAGCCGATCCAGACCGAAGAACGCCTTGCCCCGCGTCAGCAACCGCAGCGATACCGACTCGCCCCAGACCGTCGGCACCGTCGAGACGCGGATGTCGATTTCCTCGCCCTTGATGCGGACATTGATCCGTCCGTCCTGCGGCAGCCGCTTCTCGGCGATGTTCATTCCCGACATCACCTTGATACGGGAGATCAGCGCCGCCTGATAGCGTTTGATCTGCGGCGGCAGCGGCGTCTGGTTGAGGATACCGTCAATCCGGTAACGAATCCGCAACTCATCCTCGGACGGCTCGAAATGAATGTCCGTGGCCCGATCCTTGTACGCCTCCCAAATAACCTGGTTGACGAATTTGATGACGCTGGCCTCCTGGTCGTCCCCGGTGATTTCCCGAGAATCACCGATCTCCAGTTCCATGCCGTCGTCCTCGGCCATCTGGTCGAGGGTTTCGGCCCCGACGCCGTAATATTTCTTGAGCGCCTTGTCGATCTCCGGTCGCGGAGCGAGGACGAATTCCACGGGCGACTTCGCCTCAAACTGCACCGCCGACAACATGGCGCTGTCGAAGGGATCGCTTACGGCGATTTTCAGGACTCCCTCCGCTTCCGCCACCGGCAGGATGGTGTATTGAAAAGCCACCTTGGTGGAGATACGACTCCGCACTTCCGGGGCGACCGTTTCCTTCGACAATTCCACCAGGGACCAGCCGAGGGATTTCCCCAACTGGGTCAGCAACGCTTCCTCGCCCAAGCCGGTTTCCTTGGCCATGAACGCCGTTCGCGAATCCGCGGTCGCGCCAATGGCCGATTGCTGCACCCAGAGGGAATTCAGCTCGCGAAGCCGGCCGAAGTCAGGAAGACCCGGGCCGCTCAATCGACTTTGTAATCCAGTATGAACCATGCGCCGTACAGCCATCCCCAAACCCAGGGAAGGCAAAAAGTTGCCCGCCATCTTACGCGGAGGGAGGGCAAGCACGCAAAAGGCAATCGTCCGGCAATCCCGGCGACAGGACGCCTCGGCGGAAATCATTCCCCCGCAAAACTGCTCGACAAACCGGGGCCGGATGACACGATTCAAATCATGATCTCCTCTGCTCGAATCCGCCTGATGCCATGCGTCCTCACCACGCTGCTCGCCGCCGGCTGTGTGTGCGGCAAGCTGTCGTCGCACCGCCCGACGCTGTTCGACGGCCACTCCCTCGCGGGCTGGGAAGGCGATCAAAAACTCTGGCGCGTTGAGAACGGTGAAATCGTCGGTGGCCACCTCGGAGAAAAACTCCCGCGCAATGAATTCCTCGCCACCGTGGCCAACTACACAAATTTCGTCCTGCAGGTGAAATTCAAACTCACCGGCACCGAGGGTTTCGTGAATTCAGGTGTCCAGCTGCGCAGTCAACGGGTGCCCAACGATTCCGAAATGAGCGGCTATCAGGCCGACATCGGCGACGGCTGGTACGGCACGCTTTATGACGAATCCCGCCGCAACAAGCCGATGGCCAAGCCCGCCGAAGACCTCGTGAAGGCAACCGTCAAGGTCGGCCAATGGAACGACTACGAAATCCGCGCCGTCGGCCCCCACATCACGCTCAAAATTAACGGCGTCCAGTTGGTCGATTACACCGAGGCGGATCCGTCCATTCCGCAGTCCGGGAAATTCGGTCTGCAGGTGCACGGTGGCGGCAAGACGGAGGTCCATTTCAAGGATTTCTCCCTGACCACCCTGCCCTAATCAGCGGCTGATCGGTTGCGGGATCCGCAGATAGGCGAAGAAGTCCCGCAGTTGCTGCCCGTCCAGATCGTCCAGAAGCCCTCCGGGCATCAGACTGGCGTCCATCGGCGCCAGCGATTGCACCGCCGCCCGGGGGATCGCCACGTCTTCGCCATCCAACCCGCGCAGTACCACCTGCTGCGCCGTCTGGTCGATCACCAATCCACTGAGCACCCGCCCATCGGTCGTCGTCAGCAGGTAGTTGCGGAACCCTTCCCGAATTTCCAAGCTGGGTTCCAGGAGGCTTGGCAGGAGGGTGCTCAAATCATCCCGCTGGTAGGTCGTCAGATTCGGGCCGATGTGGCCGCCTTTGTGAAAGAGTTGATGACAACTCGCGCAGCGCTCCATAAAAATCAATTCCCCGCGATACGAACTGCCCGGCCCCTGGACCAGTTCCCGGCGAATCCGCGCCGACTCCTGGCGCGAGGCCTCAGGGAGTCGGCCGACCCGGCGGGCCTTCCAAGCCAGAAAGCGCCGCTTCAGTTCGGGATCGGTTGTCGCGCCCAATCTCAGGTCGGCTTCCGCCGTCAACTCCCCCTCCGTAAACACGCCGCGCTCCAATAATCCCAGGAGAGGCGGGATCCAAGCAGTCCGACTCGACAGCACCCCTTGCGCGGCCGATCGCAGCGGCGCCGGCAGATCGGCGTAGGCGTCCGCGATCGCCACCCCTATGCGGGGATCCTCAAACTCCGCCAAAGCCGCGAGGGCCACGCGGCGCGGATCGATGGGACCGTTGGTACGAACCAGGCCCAACAGGAAATCCACCGCCGCCGCAGCGCGCAATTCGCCCAACAGCCGGATCCAGCGCAATCGTTCCGCGAGCGGCACCGATTCCTTCGCCGCCCGTTCCATGGCCTCCGGTGCCGCACCCGGTTCACCCTGCCGCAACCGCAACACCAGCGGGTTCGCCCCGGCCCCTTGCAATGCCGCCAGCAAGTCCGCGGGCAAGAGCGAAACACCGCGGCCGGAAAACGCCTCCTCAAAACCGGGCACCAGCGCCCGCCGGGCCTCCAGGTTCGGCGCCGCCCGAAACAACCGGATGCAGGCTTGCAGCGCCGCCTGGGTGGATTCCCCGGCCCACCGACGCATCAACCGCCCGTGCAGATGCCGTCGGGCCAACTGCGATCGCCAAAAAGCTTGCCGTTCCGTTTCCCGCAGGACGACTTCCGGCGCCAATCCCACCACCCGCTCCAGACCATGCCAGCAGAGTAGTGGAATGTAGGGATCGTCGACGTCGACGTCGCGTTCCCAAACCGCGCGGAGCAACCGTACCGCCGGCCCGGCCGGCAACCGACGCGCCGACGCCGCCACCAGGGAACGCACCTCGGCATCGGGTTCCCGCCCCATCGACGCACAGACGCTATCGAGCAACGTCGGCGACAACTCCGGGCCATCCGACGCCAGTCGGATCGCCCAACCCCGAACCGCCGGCGACGCGTGCTGCCACGCCACCAGGAGGTCGTCCTCGGTCAGCCAATTCCCCTGTGACAGGGCCCACAAGGCTTCCAGGGCCGGATGATCCGAAGCCACCGCCAGAACACGAGTCGCCGGTCCGGCGGCGGGCGCCCGCACTTTTGCCGGCGCCCGTAAAAACTCACGCAGCACCGGCGCCGCCGCCGGGTCCCGTCGTTCACCCAGCAACCGCACAGCCGTCTGACGTTGCCAGCGGTTCGGATGCGACAGCAGGGCCAGCAGTTCCAAGGTCGACCGGACTTGCAGATTGACTTCCTTGTTCAGAGTTCCGCCGGCCGCCCGCAGCCGGTACAGGCGACCCGTGTCCGCATCAATCTGCCCCTGATAATTCTGCCCGTGAGCGATATATTCCTCATCGAAATCCGCCACATAAAGTGAGCCATCCGGAGCGTTCGCGATAAACACCGGCCGCACCGACGGGTCGTCACTCTGCAACGGGAGATCGATGTCCGCCGTGGCGAACGTAGAACCCGTCCGTTCCGGATGACTGTGGATCACTTGATGGTGCAACGGGTCGACAGAAAACAGTTCGCCGATCGCCTCTACCGGCAAGGCGTTGCCCTCGGCAATCGCAAAATGGTGGGAAAAACGCGTGATGGAGGACCGGGAAGTCATCATCGGCAGCTCGCCGAAAGCGTAGGGATTCGACGGGGGACCAAACTTTCCGTGTTCCTTCCCCTCCTTCAAAAAGTTGCCGCCGGGGATAAAATGCCAGCCGCGCGTCTGTCCGCCGTTGTGTCCCGTATAAAGCCGGCCCGCCGCATCGAATTCGAGTCCGAAATTATTCCCACCGCCTTCCGCAAAGATCTCATAGACGCGCCGCTCCGGATGATACCGCCAAACCATACAACTCTCATAAGGGCTCTCCAACCGGATGGACACGACGTTATACTGTCCGCGTTCGAGAATCCCCTTCGGCACCTTGAACCGGCGCCGCGGCGTTTTCGGCACCGAAGGTCCCGCAGCCAAACCCTGGCCATTTAAGCGAATGACAAACGGGACGGAAAGATCGGCCACACTCAGCATGATGGAATCGCTCCACAGATCGACGGCCGACCGCGAAGTCATGGAGTCGGGAACCTTCAAAAAGCAGCGATAAGTCCGCATCGCCGCCAGCCCGGACACGGTCTCCGGCACGGATGTCAGCGTCCATTCCGCCGACCGCACCACTCCCGCCGCCCCAGTTCCCAGAAAGAGGGCGATCCACCGCAGCCACCGCCGGCGAATCCGCACCGGAAAAAAAACGAAAAGTACACGCATCGGGAAGCGAGTCAGCTTCCGAAGCCATCCGGCCTGGCGTCCAGTCCAAAATGCCGCTGACTCAACTCCAGGCGCCGGGCACACATCTTCCCACCGTCGCCTGGGGTGGGGCCAGGGAGGCAGCCGGCAGCTTCGACGATGGATTCGCTTAGACTCAGGGCCGGGATTGGTTCACGCGGTGGCGTCGCGGTCCCGACCCACTGCGCGACGTTCAACGGACATTTTCACAAGACAAATGGACACTGATCGGCTCAGCCTCCGCTAGCCCGACTTTCGGCACCGGAGCGAAATTTCGACTATTTTCCGACCGACCGGAAACGTGGCGCGTGGTTTTTGCTGGAGTTTTCGCCCGTGCCGCCCC
>JAYTHD010000035.1:0-4321 GCA_043732975.1 Verrucomicrobiota bacterium | reverse complement strand
GAACTGCACGCCGTAGTTGTCGGCGGCGCCGACGGTTGTCTCGAATAACGTCGGAAAATCGATCACGTCCGGCAGCAGCGGGAACTTGAGGCTGTTCGTCAGGTCGGAAACGAGCACGCCCGCGCCGATACCGTTGAACTGGTGCCGCCGGATGGAGCCATCGGTAGTGATGATGGCGATCTGGGAATTGGGCGCGGTGGGATTCAGGCTGGCGGAGAGGTCATGGACCGGGTTGACCACCGTGAGGATGGTGCCGTTGGTGATGGGCCCGGAAGTGAAGTGCACAGTGCGGCCATCGGCGTCCATCGTGGCCGTATTGAGCGGGGCGCCGTTTCCGAGGGTATAGCCGAAGGTATCGGCAGCCTCGAGGGAATTCACAGGCTCGGAATAAACGAGATCAAAACTCATCGGGGGAGTGCCACCGCCGAAGGCCGAGACGAGCGTGGGCGGCGTGTGATCGAAAATGACCGTGAGGGTTGCAGTGGCGCTGAGGATGCCGCTAAAGCTGTTGCTGACGGTGACCCGGAACACGGCGCCGTTGTCATCCGGTGCGGTTGGGGAGGTGACGTAGCTGGGACAGGTGGCGCCGGGGATGTTGGTGAAGCCGCCTGCGCCATTGGTGCGCTGCCACTGGATCGCGTAAGGCGGGGCACCAGTGAAGCCAACCGTGAAAGTCGCCGGGACCAGTTCGATCACCGACGCGTTGGCCGGCTGGGCGGTGATGCCAATGGAGTCGGTCGGCGAACCGGGCCGGCGGATGGCCCAAGCCACCGCCGCGTCGAACAGTTTCAGACCGTCCGCCGTCATGAAAGTGGTGCCCTCCCAAAAAATGCCCACGCGCCGGGCCGGCGCCGTGGCAATCCGCGCCGGATTCAAGGCCGCCCCGGCCTCAATGCCGAAAAGGGTGGGAGTGGAGCCATCACTCAATTTGGCGACGATTTGGGCGCTGGGCACCACGGTGGTAAGCGAGATGATGGGTCCCGAGGCGGTCAGGACCGTGGTGAGGCCATTGTTCAAGCCGGCGGCCAACGGGTGAGTGCAGTCAACAATGAGAATTTGGGTCTGGCCGACAACCCCGGCACCATTCACGTTATTGGCCTCAATGCCCAATTCATCATAAATGGCCGGCTCGCCATTAATCAGCGGCACGGCCGAAGCCGTAAATTTGGTGCTGACATCGCCCGAAGAGACGGTGGATGAAATCACGATCAGGTCTTTGCCGTCGGCGTCAGCGGTCACCGAACTGGGGGCGCCACGCCAAGTCACCACGAAGCCCAAAGAAATCAGGCGGTTCGAGACCGTCAAGTCGGCGGAACTGGCAGTGGCCGAGGTGAGGAACAAACACTGTTTCAGTGTGAGAGTGGCGACGCTGCTGGTGGCGCTGTTGACCAGGTTGCTGACGACTGCTTTGAACATGGCGCCGTGGTCCGCTGCCACGGTCGGGGCCGTGAGGTAAGTGGGGCAGTTGGCGCCCGGAATATTGGTGAAGCCGCCGGCGCCGTCGCTGCGCTGCCACTGGACGGAATAGGGCGCTGCGCCAGTGAATCCAACGGTGAAAGTTGCGGTGCCCCCCAGGTTCACCTTCACGCTCGCGGGCTGGCTCGTGATGCCGATGGGCGCGTTGAGCGCCACTGGCGGGGCCGTGGCCCAAGCCACCGCCGCGTCAAACAGTTTCAAACCGTCCGCCGTCATGAAGGTGGTGCCCTCCCAGAAAATGCCCACGCGCCGGGCCGGCGCCGTGGCAATCCGCACCGGATTCAAGGCCGCACCGGATTCAATGCCGAAGAGGACGGGAGTGGAGCCATCACTCATTCTGGCGACGATTTGGGCGCTGGGCACAATCGTGGTGAGGGTCACAATCGGGCCCGGTGCGGTCAACACCGTGATGGCGCCGGGGGACAAGCCGGCGGCCAGTGGATGGGTGCAATCGACGATGAGTATGTTGGTCTGGCCTGCCACTGTCGCGCCATTGACGTTGTTGGCCTCGATGCCCAATTCGTCATAGACGGCCGACTCGCCATTGATCAGGGGCACGGGCGAAGCCGTAAATTTGGTGTTGATATTTGCTGAACCGACAGTGGACGAAATCAGGATGAGGTCTTTGCCATTGGCGTCACTGGTCGCCGAAGCGGTGTCGGCGCGCCAAGTCACCGTGAAGCCCAAAGTCACGAGGCGGTTTGAAACGGCGAGGTCGGCTGAGCTAGGGGATGACAGGGTGATAAACAGGGCCTGCTTCTGGCCAAAGGCCACCGAGCCAATCAGGCAAAGGGAAGCACCAAGGAAGATCGCTTTCATAGGGAGTGTAGTTTGGATTTCTGGGTTGCCGGTGTGATTAGGCGGCCATGAGCACTCTTGGAAACCACCTCACACTAACAGCCTGCAGCCCGGAGTCAATCTCTCATTGGTTCGAGCGTCGGATGGTCGGATGGGAGTTTCGATTCATTTGCAGGATCGTGAAATTAGAAATCGTGAATATCCGCGAGGCGGATCCACGTGGATTCGGACGCGCGCGGAGATTTGAGCCCTGTCAAGGCCCCGGCCGTCAATCCAACATCACGATGCCGCGTCGCAGCGCGGTGGTGGCGGCCTGCGTGCGATCCTTGACCTTGAGCTTCGCCAGCAGGCTGTTGACGTGGTTTTTGACGGTGCTCTCGGTGATGGCGAGGGCCGAGGCGATCTCCTTGTTGCTCATGCCTTCCGCGATCAACTTGAGGACATCCAGTTCGCGCGAGCTGAGTGGATCGTAAGGCATTCGCTGCACCAGGCGCTCGGCAATGGCCGGGGGAATGCAATACTCTCCGCGATCCACCGCGCGAATGGCCTCGAGAAACTCGTCGCGCGCGATATCTTTCAACAGGTAGAAATCTTCCGCGCTTGGGCATACTTCACCGAGTTGGTGATTGCTTCCTGCCCGATTCTCAGCAGGTTGTTTTCAACCTTGTGGGGCAGCGTTCGAACCGGGCCGTTCGATTTCAATTCCAGTCCCACCGGTCGTCCGGCCAGCATTTGGCGCACGGTTTCCGCGAGGGCGCTGCCAAGGTCGCCGTTCTCCAGGGCGGCCGAGCGCAGGTTCATCACCGAACGACGCGCCTCGGTCAGGCTGTGGCGAACCATGTTGAGCGCCAGATCGAGGTGTCGTTTGGCGTGGTCGGGGGCTTCCTTCAATTCGGTTGCCACGGCCTCCAGTTGAAACGCAATTCCGGCATAGCCGTGGGCCAGCGTGTCGTGCAGCTCGCGCGCGATGCGATTCCGTTCGGCCAGCACCAGCAGGAAGCGGCCCTGTGCACGCCGGATCCGGTCTCGATGAAAACCCCAGGCGGAGGCGGCCAACGCCACGGCACCCCGATCCACATGTTGCCATCCCGGTCTTCCAGCACGGTGCGAACCTTGTTGTCCGGCAGGCCCTCCTTCCTGGTGTAAAGCCGCCCTTTCCCGTCGCTCAAGGAAAACAAACCGTCCCCCACCGACGCAAACCACAACGTTCCGTCGCGGCCGGCGTACATCTCCCGCACCGGGCTGTCGGGCATGTGTTCCACATTCGTTACGGCGAAGAAACGATCGCCGATCCGCCGGTGCACCGCGCTTTCCGTTGCCGCCCAAAGCTGGCCCTGCGCATCCTCGCAGAGGGAAAAACCGTTGCGACCCACGAGGCCATCGGGGCGTGGGGAGGGAACGATTCTCCCCCCTCAAATCGAGCCCGACCATCCCACGTGCCAAACCACACGACCCCATTCCGAGCCTCGAGTATTTCCAACACCCCTCTGCCCGGGAGACCCTCCCCGGCGGTGTACACCCTGAACTTTCCCTCGGCGTAACAACTGAGGCCTCCGTTGAACGTGCCGATCCAAAGTCGCCCCGCTCGATCCTCGCTCAGCGCGCGAATGTCGTTGGCCAGAAGGCCCTCGGTGATTGCAGCACGGAATACCGTGAAGGTGACGCCGTCGAAACGCGCCAGACCATCCCGCGTCCCGATCCACAAATAACCGTCGCGCGTCTGCGTCATGGCCTGCACCGTGCCTTGAGGCAAACCGTCCCGCTCCGTCCAGGCGTCCTGATGATACTGGGTGATCGCTTTGTTCGGATCCAGCGCGGAACCGCTCCTCGCGAGAAACAGCATCAGCGCGCCGATCGCAACCTCGAGCAGAAATCTCCGAACTGGCTGCGGCATCAGCTCCGTGGATTTCACAGTCTTTACTCAAACCCATTCCCCTGGCACATACGAGTAAAAAAAGGTAGTGTCCGAATTTCGCTGTAGGGCACGACGTAAGGAGTGCTGCCCCGGCACGACTCGTCACCTCGTCGCCTACAAATTAGGACACTG
>JAYTHD010000034.1:0-13111 GCA_043732975.1 Verrucomicrobiota bacterium | reverse complement strand
TCGACTGGTCGCTCGCACGACCGCTCGCCACGGTGTTGGGATTGACCGGTGTCTTCATTCTGAGCCTGGGGCTGTTCCCTTTCCTCGGCGTTTCCTATTTTCCCAAGACCGATCCCGGGATCTTCATGATCAATCTCAAGGCGCCCACCGGCACGCGACTGGAGAAGACCGAGAAGTACATTG
This sequence comes from Verrucomicrobiota bacterium, assembly GCA_043732975.1. Taxonomy (GTDB): domain Bacteria; phylum Verrucomicrobiota; class Verrucomicrobiia; order Limisphaerales; family UBA9464; genus CANIZL01. The sequence goes on along the minus strand of JAYTHD010000034.1, from coordinate 12,928 downwards.
CGCGGGTGGAAAAGATCGTACGCGAGGAAGTGCCCGCAGGAGAACTGGACGTGGTGGTCTCAAACATCGGGGTGCAGCCCAACTTTTCGTCCATCTACACCAGCAACGCCGGCCAGCACACCGCGTTTGTTCAGGCGGCGCTCAAGGAGGGGCACAAGACCAGCAGCTTCCTGTACATGGAACGGGTCCGCCACCGGATCCGGAGGGAAATCCCCGAGTTGAGTGCCTATTTCCAGACCGGTGGCTTGGTGGATGCCGTGCTCAACCTCGGCTTGCCCGCGCCGATCGATATCCAGATCAGTGGTTCCAACGTGGAACAGGCGCACCAGGTCGCCACGGAGATCGCGCGTCGGGTGCGGGCCCTGCCGGGTGTCAGCGATGTCCTGGTGCCGCAGGACGTCGACTACCCGGCGTTGCAGTTGGACGTCGACCGCAAACGCGCGGCGGAGCTGGGGCTCACGTCCAAGGAGGTCATCCAGAACATCATCACCGCGCTGACTTCCGGGCAGATGATCGCACCGAGCTACTGGATCGATCCCAAGAGCGGCAATGATTACATCCTGACGGTCCAATACCCGGAAGGGCTGGTGAAAACGATGGATGACCTGCAGGCCATTCCCATCCGGGGGCCGCTGGCGGCGAAGTCCACCCGGCTGGACAACGTCACCACGAGCCGCCTCATCCATGCGCCCACCGAGGTGGACCATTATCAACTCCGCCGCGTGATCGATGTCTATGTGGCGCCGGCGGGTGAAGATCTCGGCCGGCTCGCGGCCGACATTGATCAGATCCTCAAGGAGACCACCCTGCCCCCGAATCTCCGCGTCACGCTCCGGGGCATGGTGCAAGGCATGCGGGTGTCGTTCCGTAGTTTCGGGTTGGGCCTGATTCTCGCGGTGGTCCTCGTCTACCTGATTCTCGTCGCCCAGTTCAAATCCTTTGTCGATCCCTTGCTGATTCTCCTGGCGGTACCCACGGGTCTCACCGGCGTGATCCTGATTCTGTTTTTCACCGGCACGACGCTGAACGTCATGTCCCTGATGGGCATTGTCATGATGGTCGGCATCGTGGTTTCCAACAGCATCCTGATCGTCGACTTCACCCATCGGCTGCGGGAGGACGGGACGCCCCTGCGCGAAGCGGTGGCGCTGGCCTGCCGGGTCCGGCTCCGCCCGGTGCTGATGACCTCGCTGGCCACGCTGATGGGTTTGATCCCGATGGCGGCGAAGTTCGGTACCGGTAGCGAAGCCTATGCCCCGCTGGCCCAGGCCATCATCGGCGGCCTGGCGGTGTCCGTCGTCTCGACGGTGTTCATCGTGCCGGCGGCGTATCTGCTGGTCTATCGCCGTCGCCACTCCCCGATTCCGGATCATCCCGCCGTGGTTTTAGCCGACGGAGATTAAACCCCCATGACGACGATCTCCTATTGCCAACTTCTCCGCTTCTTTTTTATCGGGATGCCGTTCGCGCTGGCCGGCGCGTCGGAACCCATCCCGCTCACGCTGGCGGAGGCGCGCACGACCGCGGTGCGGAATCATCCCCGGATCAGCGTGGCCGAACTCCGGGCACTGGCGGCCCGGCAGGTGACGCGCGAAGTACAATCAGCCTTCTATCCGAACCTCAGTGCGAATGCCGTGGCCGTGGGTACTGCGAGCGACAACACGCGGCTGGCGGCGGTGGGCGGATTGAACAATCCGAGCATCTTCGACCGGAACGCGGAGGGCCTGGTCCTGACCCAGTTGATCACGGATTTCGGTCGGACCGCGAACCTGAGCGGCAGTGCGAAACTGCGGGCCCTGGCGGAGGAGAACAACGCCCAGGCGACCCGGGCACTGATTCTGTTGCAGGTGGAGATGGCCTTCTTTGTGGCGCTGCAGGCGCAGGCCGTGTTGCAGGTCGCGGAACAATCGGTGGCGACCCGACAGTTATTCGTCGACCAGGTGACGGCGCTGACGCGAAATCAATTGCGCTCGGAGCTCGATCTCAGCTTTGCCCGGGTCAATCTGGCGGAGGGAAAACTGCTTCTGAGCCGCGCTCAAAACGATCGCCAGGCCGCGTTCACCGAGCTTTCCACCCTGTTGGGACTTCGCGAGCCGAAGGATTGGCGGGCCGTGGAGGAGCCTCTGCCGGAGGACGACACCTTGGACGTCACGCGCCTGATTGCGGCGGCCTTGAGTTCACGGCCGGAGTTGCTCCGTCTCCGTCACGAGCGGGACGCGGCGCTCCAGTTGGCCCGGGCGGAAAGGGCCTGGCATTACCCGACACTTTCGGCGGTGGGCAGCGCCGGTGTCCTGCCCGTGCACGACGACCGTCTCGCGGATAACTACGCTGCGGCCGGGCTGGTGTTGTCCGTGCCGATCTTTTCCGGCAACCTCTTTTCAGCGCGGCAGAAGGAGGCCGAATTACGGGCGCGGGCGGTGGATGAAAGTCTGCGGGACGAAGAGAACACCCTCATTCGCGACGTGCGGGTCACCTGGCTGAATACGCAGAATGCCCACGAACGGCTGCAAATTGCCGGGCAGCTGCGGGAACACGCCGTGCTGGCCTTTCAGTTGGCCGAGGCCCGTTACCGAAGCGGCGCCAGCTCCTTCGTGGAGCTGAACCAGGCCCAGCTCAACCAGATCTCCGCGGAAATCACCCACGCCAGCACGAGGTATGAATATCTAGCCCAGCGTGCCCGGCTGGACTTTCAATCCGGAGCGCTTCGTTGACGGCAATCGCTTCATCCGAAGAGGACATCCGATCGTCACACGATTGTAACAAACCCGACCTTGGGCCGTAACATTGCCCGCCAAATCTGGTGGCTCCAATGGTTACAAAAATACCTATGAATCATCGCCTGGCCCGGGGGAATCGCCTCGGACAGGCGGCTTGGACGGCCGGTCTGGCGTTCGCCGTTTCCATGGCCGCCCACGGACAGTCCTCGGATGCACTGCTCGATAAACTCGTCGAAAAGGGCGTTTTGTCCGTCCACGAGGCCAACGAGTTGAAGGAAGAAACCGACAAGGACTTCACCAAGGCCTTTCAAGTCAAGACGGGCATGCCCGACTGGGTCACGGGCTACCGGTTGGGCGGAGATTTCCGCGGCCGCTTTGAGGAAAACGGTGCCGAGAATCTCCTCTATCATTCACGCGATCGCTACCGCTACCGCGTCCGGCTCGGAGTGACGGTCTCGATGTTGGAGAACTTCGAAGTGGGCCTGCGACTCGCGTCCGGCAACCCGCTGTTCAATCCCGGAGGCACCCTCGTAGGCGGATCGCCGATCACCGCCAATCAAGACCTGAACTCGCTCGAGTCCCGCAAGTTTATCTGGATCGACCAGGCCTACGCGAAGTGGACGCCGATCAAGACGTCAGACTGGACGGTCACGGGGACCATCGGAAAAATGGAGAACCCCTTTCAGCTCTCCAACATGATCTTCGACTCGGACATCAATCCCGAGGGTGGTGCCGTGCAGGTGGCCTATCACATCAATGACAAACACACACTCAAGGCCAACGCCGCGGCGTTTGTCCTGGACGAGATCAATCAAAGCGCCCCCGGGGCCGCGGCCGGTACCGCCCCTCCGAGTCACGATCCGTATCTCTACGGCGGCCAGATGCTGCTGGAGTCGAAGTGGACGCCCAAAATCGAGACCTCCATCGGCCTGGCGATTTTCAACCTGGGCAACAAGGAGGATCTGAGCGCCAAGGTTCAGCCGTTCTACAATTCCGGCAACACCCGCGATGCGAACGGATTTCTGGTGCACAATTACAATCCCATCATTGCGACGGGATCCATCACCTACTTCCTCGACAGCTTCCCGCTGTATGACGGAAAGTTCCCGGTGAAGGCGTCCGGCGAATACATGAACAATCCGGGCGCAGCGACTGCGAACGAAGCCTACCGCGTGGGCGTCTCCCTGGGTAAAGCCGGCAAAAAGAAGGGCTGGGAGATCAACTACCGCTTCCAGGAACTGCAGGCGGATTCCTGGTTTGATGCCATGGTCGACGACGACAACGGTGCCTTCTACGCGAACGGGAATCCGCAATTGACCGGCACCGGCAAAGCCAATGGCTGGTTCGGTGGAACGAATGTCCGCGGCCACCTGGTGCAGGCCACGTATTCATTCACGGACTTCGTAGGCATCAGTGTGACGTATTATTTGAACGACCTGATCGTCGGCGTGGCCGGGCAATCCTCGAGCGCCCATCACTTCATGATTGATCTGAACTGGAAGCTCTGAGGTAACGGCCGAAGGCCAGAAACCAAGGTGGAGCGAGTCTCTGACGAGCCAGCCGCTGACGAAATCAGGCCCACAACGCGGATGGCTCGCGAGGACTCTCCCCCCACCAGTTTTGTGGCCGGAGGCCAGCACGGAAGGTGGTACGAGAGTCCTCGCGAGTATCCCGTCGGTTCGGTGGAGCGCGGCCGCTCGTTGATTTTGGCGCCTGGCGGAATCAGGCATTGCCCGGTGCGACGGGACGCCGGAGACTGACGGCCATGATTTCCCACCGGGCAGAATTGTCGATGCCTCCCAGGTCGCGCTGGAAGGCCCGATTGTCGGGTTGGTTGGTTTGGTTGGGCTGGCTCACGACCAGCCATGTCATGGGTGTGCCGGCCGATTCACCGGTTCACTTGCTTCTGCCCGGATTCGTGGCGGAAGAGATTCCGGTCCACCTGCCCAACGCCAACAATCTGCGGTTCGCGCCCGATGGTTCCCTCACCGTCCTGGGTTACGACGGACGGGTCTGGCGGGTCACCGACACCAATGGCGATGGCCTTGAGGACACCGCGGTGCTCTGGTGGGATCATCCCACCCTGACGGTTCCGGTGGGGATGTGTTGGTCGACCAGCGGTCTCATCGTTTCCTCTCAGGGAAAGGTTTCGCTACTGCGCGACAGCAATGGCGATGGACAGGCGGATCAGGAGCAGATTCTGGCGCAGGGTTGGCCGGACAAGGACACCGCCAGCGGCAACGTCGATGCGACCGGAGTGACCGTGGGTCCGGATGGAGCGATCTATTTCGCGCTGCTGACGGCCAATTACGCCAATCCGTATCGCCTCAAACCGGTGTCCAAATTGACCCCCGCCGAGCGTATGGAATGGCTCCGGCTCCATCCCGGCGAAACCGTCCTGCCACCCGCGGATCAGGAGGTGTCGCTCTATGATCCCGAGGGCGAACGTGGCAGCGTGCAGCGGTTGGATCCGTTGACGGGCCGGCGCGAGACGTTCGCGACGGGACTGCGGGTGGTTTATCAACTCGCCTTCAATCGGGCCGGGGATCTTTTCTGCACCGATCAGGAAGGCGAGACGTGGTGTCCGAATGGAAATCCGTTGGACGAACTGAACCACGTTATCCGCGGACAGCACTATGGGTTTCCTCCGCGACATCCCCGTTGGTTGCCGCAGATGGAGAGCCGGGCGCCGGTCGTGGCCTTCGGCCCGCAACATCAATCGTCCTGCGGCTTGGTTTTCAATGAGCCCGTCACGGTCGCTTCGAAGGCGGCGTCCGCGCAGAATCCGTCCCTGGCTTTCCCCGCTCGTGCCGTTGTTGCCCAAGGCTTGTTTGGCCCGGAATCCTGGCGGAGCAACGCTTTCATCGCCGGCGAATCCCGGGGAAAGATCTGGCGGGTGGCGCTCGAAAAATCGGGTGCCGATTATCAGGGCACCGCGCAAATCCTCGCCCGATTGCCTTTCCTGACCACGGACGTGGCCATCTCTCCCCGCGGCGATCTGTACGTAAGCTGTCACAGTGGATTGCCGGATTGGGGTACCGGCCCGACCGGAGCCGGCCACCTTTTCCGGATTCGCCACGTTGATCGTACCGCGCCCTTGCCGGTTCGGATCTCCATGAAGGAAAGCGGGCGTAGCCTTGAAGTCACCTGGGATCGGTCGCTCGATCCCGCCGTGACCCGCAAGGAAAACACAATCGCTGGGGAGTCCGGGCCCCATGTCCGGGCCGGTGATCGCTGGGAGACGCTCAAGCCCCCGTATGAAGCGGTGAAACGTCAGGAAGCGGAACCCCGCGAGAATCTGGCGATTGACGGGAGGACGCTCTCCGACGACGGCCGAACGCTGACCCTGCACCTGGCGGAATCTGCGCGCCCGGATTGGAGCCACTCCGTCACCCTCGCCGGGATCCGTAATACCGATGGATCCAGCCAGGCGTACGTCGTGGATCTGGATCTTCCCGGGCCGGAGCCCAGCCACGCGGTGAATAATGCAGCGACCTCCTTTTCGGCAAAGCCGGAGGCGGCTGGGCAAATTGTCGGTGATTTCGAGACCGGCCGCGCGGTCTTCACCCGGTTGCTGTGCGCGACGTGTCATCGGTTGCGAGGCGAAGGTGCGGGCGAGGGGCCGGACTTGGACAATCTCGCCGGGCGCGATCGGGAAGGCATCCTTCTGGACATCCGCGACCCGAATGCCCGAATCAACCCGGACTATGTCGGGTACAATGTCACCCTTCAGGACGGCGACACCCTGACGGGATTCCTGCGGACGCGCGGCAACGACACCTTGCGGTTGGTGGCTGCCAATGGCGCCGAAACGCTCCTCAAGCCGGCCGATGTCCGGGAGTTGCGGCCGAGCGGCCAATCGCTGATGCCGTCCGGCCTTTTGGAGGGACTGAAAAGCGATGAAGTCGAGGGTCTGCTGACCTTCCTGCGAACGACCCCGCCCAAAGGGAAGGACGCGACCAACGCGACTCCCGTGGTTCCAAAAGTGCTGACCCAGTCACCGAACCCGGCGCGGCTCGTTCTGGTGGCTTCCAAACAGGATCACGGCCCGGGTCAGCATGATTATCCCCGCTGGCAGACCAACTGGCTGAGCTGGCTGGCGGGTGCCGGGCTCGTCGTGGAACCGGCGTGGCAATGGCCGTCGCCGGCCCAATGGGAGCAAGCGAACGTGGTGGTCTTCTACTGTTGGAATCACGATTGGAACGCCGGGCGTCTGGCCGCGTTGGATGCCTTTCACCGGCGCGGTGGCGGCGTGGTGCTCCTGCATTCGGCCTGCATCGCGGACTCCGATCCAGAAGCGTTGGTTCCGCGATTTGGCCTGGCGGCGAATCCGACGCGGACGGGATATCGGCATATGCCTTTCCGTCTGGAGCTGAAGCCCGGACACGCGATCACGCAGGGATCGACCGACCCTCTCGACTTGTTGGACGAACCGTACTGGCCGCTGATCGGCGATCCGGCAGCGGTCACGGTTCTGGCCACTGCCGAAGTCGACGGCGCCGCGCGGCCGTTGGCTTGGGCGTTTGAGCGACCCGGTGGGGGCCGGACGTTCAGCAGTATCCCGGGCCACTACACCTGGACGCTGGACGATTCCCGATTCCGCGAATTGATCCTGCGCGGGATTGCCTGGGCGGCGGGCCGTTGAAAGACCCCACTGACCCGTCGCTTGGTGGCGTTCCAACTTAAAGTATATTGACGATGAGATTAGATAAATACTACTGCCTGGTCATTCTACCTGAGATTATCGTTAATTTATTTGGGATATTCCTTACGGTTGGATATCAAGCCGCGATCGGAACAACGGATGCGTCAGGTAATGTTCTCGGCTTCAATAACCCGCTTTCCTTGGGTCACCTCAAGCTGATGTTCGATCTCTTCAGCTTTACAAAAATTCTCGCCGATATTTCACTTGTAGCATTGGCGGCAATTATTGTAAAAGTGTCAGCCGTCGCCTCGTCACTTCGCATGAACACCAAATCTGTGTTCCTTGACTGTGCCGCTCTACATTCAATTTTGTTTACCCTAAATGCCCTCGGCTATGTTATTTGGATTGCAGCGTCAGGCCCTCATTTTACTGGTGAAAGCATCATAGAAGGAGGACTTAGTAGTGTAATGATAGAAGCGGTGTGGCTATTCACATGGGTTCCTGTCATCAGCCTGATACCATTCCTAAAACATAATGCCGAGTCCGTGGGATAGAGACACCGCGGATCCGTCAACCCTGGTGGTGCTCCACCGGTGGGGAGAGCGTCTTCGCGAGGCAGCCGGTTGGGGACTGACTTCGTCACCGCATAGCTCGCCAGGAGTCTCGCTCCACCTTAATTGCTGGCTTACGGCCACAAAACCGGTGGTACGAGAGTCCGCGCGAGTGCCGGGCAACTTGGAAACAACGTGATGCGTCGATTCCAAACGTGCATGGCCTTTCTGCTGCCGAATGGAGCGGCAGCCCGTTGAGGGAATCTATCGCCGGGCCACCGCAAAGAAGCCGCTGGCCCAACGCGCCAACGGGGTGTGACACCAGAGCCAGTCAAAGGGGCGACAGAACCGCAGCGGCCAACTGGGGCCATTGCGAAGAAAGAAAAGTCCCGGGATCAAGGTGACGTCGATAAATCCAATCTGCACCTGCCCGAAACCGGCCGACCGGAGATCCGCCTCCAGTTCGGCCGGGAGGAGTTCACGCTCGTCCGGGGAATGGTAGGAGTCGTAATTGTTGCGGAGCAGCAGGCGACCGAGCCAGCGCATGGCGCCCTTGATATTGGGATCCTGGGAATAGAAGAAGCCACCCGGCGCCAACGCCCGGCAGGAGGTCTTCAGGAAATCCGAGATATCCACCGGACGCACGTGATGCAGGAACGCCAGGCAGATGACGACGTCAAACCCGGTGTCCCATTGGAGTTCCGCCATGGGCTGACAGCGGAAATCGAGGTTCTGGACGCCCGCGAGCTGCTTCTGCCGGTTCGCGACTTCAATGGCCTGGGGCGAAATGTCGAGCGCGGTGACATGTCCCACGTGGGGTGCGAGAGCGATTTCGAATTGGCCGTCACCGCAGCCGAGGCTGAGCACGCGGCCGATCTTTTTCCCGCCGGCGACCTTGAGGATGTTCTGCACCTCCCGCTCGATGCGCAGCCGCCAGCCCAGTTCGTTGTACGCCCGGCTCTGGTAGTACTTGTCAAAAAAGGCCACTTCATCCGCCTGTACTTCGGCGCGGGTGCGTTCGCTCATGATTCGAAAAGCAGTAGAATCCCACCGAGCGCAGCGAAAGGGAATTCCGGACCGGCGGCCGGTGCGGGTGTGCGTCAAGATTCCTTTGAAGGCCGGAAGGCACACGCGGAGGCGCGGAGACGCGGAGAGGAAGTGCGTGAAGGGACAGGTGACTTTTGTAACCCCAAGCGAGCAGTGAGTGCGATGGGTCGGGCCGGGGAATCGACAAGACCCGCTCTGGCGAACGCGCCGGGGAACAGATAGAATGCCGCGCTCGGCGGCGGGTCGCGGTGGATGTTTTCGTTTTGTTCGCCGGCAACATGAGACGCATTCACTGGTGTTTTCTGCCGCCGCCTGCGTTGCTTTCCTCCCCGGGCCGGCCGGGGTGGACTCGGTGCTGCGCGTGCGAATTGCCGGGGTGGATGAAGCGGTCAGTACTCGGTGCCTGCTGGAAAAGCCTTTAGGGATTTACTCGAAAAATATGAAGCCAGTTCGACGTTCCACGCCCGCCACCCCGAAGCCCAAAGTGCCGCCGGCGGCGGCGGCCCCGGCTTCACCCGCGACCCCGGCGAAGCCTGAACGAACGACGGTGAAGCTGAAGGCGACGACGACCTCCGAGGTCGTCAAAGCTGCGCCCCTGCCAAAGGCACCCGTGTCCTCGTCGGCGAGGAAGGTGCCGGCAAAACCCACGAAGGCAGCGACGAAGGCCCCCACCCGCGGCGCCAGGCCGGCTGGGAAGAAGGCGCCTCCAGTGAAACCAGTCACGGCCACTCCGCGCCCGACGAAGGCGTCCTCCCTGGGGCCGCCGCCTTTACCCGCTCCCGCCTCCAAGGCGAGAGTGCTGCCGACTCCGATCACCACCGAAGCTCCCCTCGCTGCCCGAGCTTCTCGGAAAGTTCCGGAAGCCAAGCCAGCGCTGCCGACCATCCCGCCAATGGTCCCGCCCCGGAGCCCGGCAATTTCGCGCGCACCGGCCAAGCCGGTGGTGCCGGAGGTGAAACTGATGCCAGGTGTCGGGAGCGTAACCCCGGCCGCGCCGCTCCCGCCATCCGTCCAGGTCTCGAGCGCCTTCCGGTCGCCGGCACGGCGTTCCCCTCCGCTGCCCGCAGCCTTGTTTGCAGGCGATCCCAAACCACCGGTGCTGTCGCTCGTCGACGCCGCGGGGCGATCGATCATTCGGGTCTGGTTGGTCGCCCGCGATTCCTTCACCTTGGTGGCGCATTGGACACCACCGGCCGGCCAGCTCGGGCAGTACAGTGCCGATTGGGATCCGGGCAACTGGAGCCTGCGTACCCATTTGGCGGGTGTTGACGAAGCGACGGCCACGGAAGTTGCCCTCGACCCGGAGGCGCACCCAGAGGCCGTCCACCAATTCATCCCGGTCCTGCGCGCCGGTCAGGCCTATATTACCGACTTGGGGTATCGCAGCACCCAAGGCCGGTGGCGATCGGTGGCCCGTTCGGAGGCGGTATCGACCCCGCCGGAAGCACGGGCGTACGTTCCGGCGCCCGATGCCGTCGTGGCGGCGCCCGCGCCCGCACCGATCGAATACGCGGTCTTCACTCCGGCGCCGGTGCGGAAGACCACGGCAAAATCGGCATCCCCGGCATCCGTGGAGATTCCCAACGGTTTGCGGCCCCCAACCTCGGCGGCGGCTCCAAGCGCCGCCACTCGGCGTCCGGTCGGTTCCCAGCCGGAGGCCGCGCGGCCGTCCCCCACCCGCTCCGCAGCTCCTGCGGCTCCCGTGGCGAAACGGATTCGTATCGTGGAACAGGAATTCACGCGCCAATCCCCGGGATCCTCGGAGAGCGTCATCACGACCACCCGTTCGCTCCAGATCGGGGCGATCACCGGCGAGGGCGCAGCGGACGTGGCCGGAGAAATCGCGGAAGGCGGACCCGCCGCCCTGCCCCCCAGCAGCGAGGCACCGGTGTCGGCGGCGCCGCGACGACGCAAATTCTGGTTCGAGGTCAATGCGGAGTTGATCGTCCACGGACGGACCGAACGGGGGGCGACCGTGACGCTGGGTGGCAAGCCAATCAAACTGCGGGCGGACGGTTCCTTCACCTTCCGCTTTGCGTTGCCCGACGGTGATTTCCCGCTGCCGGCGGTGGCGATTTCCGCGGCTGGAGATGACCGTCGTTCGGCCGACCTGCGGTTTGTGCGCACGACGGCGTACGACGGGGATGTGGGCGTTCATCCGATTTCGCCATCACTGCAGCCACCGGCGCCGAGGGCGATCCCCTGACCGGGAGATCGGTCCACTTTCACGATGCCCCGGCCGCAATTGGCGCTGGTTCTGCACGCCCATTTGCCATGGGTGCGCCATCCCGAGGAGCCGCAATTTCATGAGGAATCCTGGCTCTTCGAGGCCCTGATCGAGTGTTACCTGCCATTGTGCGAGGGAATGCGCGATTGGACCAGGCGCGGCTGGCCATGGCGGCTGGCGCTCTCGGTTTCTCCCACGCTGGCGGCCTCGCTGAGTGATGCGTTGCTCCGCGAACGTTTCGAGAGACATTTCTCCGCGGTGATCGAACTCGCCGGGCGCGAGGTGGATCGTCACCTCGTCCAGCCGGACTGGCGCGCGGTCGCTGAATTCTACCGTGAGCGATTAACGCGTCTCCGGAACCTGTGGTGGGCCCTCGGAGGAGAGGTGCTGGCGGAATGGCGACGCTTGCAGGAAAGCGGCCATCTGTAGCTGTTCACCTGTTCGGCCACGCATGCGATCCTGCCCTTTTTGAAGGAATCGCCGATCACACTGCACGCGCAGATTGCCGTGGCTCTCAGTGAACACCAACGCCATTTCGGCAGTCCTCCAGCGGGTTTCTGGCTGCCCGAATGCGCGTTTGTGCCGGAGCTGGAACCGGTCCTGGCGGAACACGGCGTTCATTGGACCCTGTTGGAGACGCACGGCTTGCTGCACGCCACTCCGGCACCGCAGGCGGCGATTTTTGCGCCGGTGCTGGGTCCGCACGGCGTGGCGTTTTTCGGAAGAGATCCGGCCAGCGCCCGGCAAGTTTGGAGCCGGCAGGGCGGTTATCCGGGCGATCCGCGCTACCGGGAATTTCACCGGGATCTCGCGCACGAGGCCGAGCGGGAATATTTGGGGGCATGGCAGACGGATGACGCCTCGGATCCCACCTTCACGGGACTGAAGTATCATGCGGTCACGGGCGATGGCGATTTCAAGGCGGTTTACCGGCGCGACGCCGCGCTGGACGCCGTGCGCGATCACGCCGCGCATTTTGTGCGGACCCGCTGCGAATGGGCAGCTCGAGCCGAGTCAGAATCGCCCCTGCCCGATGGACGCCCAGTCTTGTGCGTGGCGCCTTACGACGCCGAATTGTTTGGCCATTGGTGGTTTGAAGGCCCGGAATTTCTTGGGGAAATCATGCGCCTCACCGCCGAGGCATCGTCGCCCCTGGAACTCGTCACGCCGGGCCAGCACCTTGCCCGGTATCCGCGCTGTGAACGGGTGCAACCGGCGGCCAGTTCCTGGGGTGAGCACGGCCATCTGTCAGCGTGGCTCGATCCTCGCAACGTCTGGATGCAGTCGCCCCAACGGGTGGCGGAGGCCCGCCTCGCGAGGCTGGCGGCGGTGCGGGAGACCGTGAGTGAGCGCGCACGGGCCGTCCGCCAGGCGTGGCGTGAATTGCTGCTGATGCAGGCCAGCGACTGGCCCTTCCTCCTCCGTCACGAAACCGCCGGCGACTACCCCCGCCGCCGCTTCACGGAGCATCACCAAGCCTTCCAACGCCTCGCCGACATGTTGGAAGCAGTGGTGCCCTGGGATGCCGATTTCCTCCGGGAGCGTGAACAAAGGCATCCCCTGTTTCCCGAGCCCGAAGGACATGAGCGGTTCGTCCAGGAGTCTGGAACCACGGCCTGAAGGGTATACGCATGTCCGCCGAGTGCCGTCGGCCTTCGAAAATCGGTAAGGCGTCGTCAAACGATAACATTGACATCTAAACGATTTAGAATGGAAGGATGGAATAGTTCCATTCGCCATT
>JAYTHD010000033.1:0-4133 GCA_043732975.1 Verrucomicrobiota bacterium | reverse complement strand
CGCTGCGTCCGGAGGAGCCGGTCTGTTCCGGTCTCGCTCAGGGATTTCCCGATGCCCAGCCCGGCCACCGGGTGTGGGTCGATGGCTTCTGGATGGACCGCACGGAGGTGATTAACGCGGAGTTCAGCCGGTTCGTGCGGGCCACGGGCTACGTCACGGTCGCCGAGCGCAAACCGGACGCGGCCCAATTTCCCGGCGCTGATCCCGCGTTGTTGGTTCCTGGTTCCGTAGTCTTCACGGCACCCGACGGACCGGTCGACCTCCGGGATTTCACCCTTTGGTGGCGCTACACGCCGGGTGCCTGCTGGCGGGTGCCGCAGGGACCGGGCAGCGATCTACGCGGACGAGACAATTTCCCCGTGGTCCATGTGGCCTTCGAGGATGCGGAAGCGTTCGCACGTTGGACGGGCAAGGACCTGCCGACCGAAGCCGAATGGGAATACGCGGCCCGTGGCGGCCTGCCGAAGCAGGCCTACGCCTGGGGCAACGAGCTGAAGCGCGACGGGCGTTGGCTGGCGAATACCTTTCAAGGCACGTTTCCGCATCACGACACCGGCGCGGATGGCTTTGTCGGCCTGGCACCCGTTGGTCAGTACCCGCCCAATGGCTACGGCCTGCTGGATGTCGCCGGCAATGCCTGGGAATGGTGCCGGGATTGGTATCGGCCGGACGCTTATGCCGCGGCCGGAAAGGAATTGGTGCGAAATCCCGCGGGCCCCGGTGACAGTTTCGATCCCGATGAGCCGGGCATTCCCAAGCGGGTGCAGCGGGGCGGATCCTTTCTGTGCAGCGATCAATATTGTGCCCGCTATCTGGTGGGCACCCGCGGCAAAGGCGCCGTCGATACCGGCTCGAGCCACGTTGGATTCCGCTGTGTGCGACGCCGGAAATGAACCCGAGGCCATGGCCATCGTCCGGCTATTCGGTCTTGTCGGTGGGATCTGTTTTGGCCGCGTGACTCAGCGGACTGCTGCTGAGCAATTGCATGCCGTCAAAGAGATATTGCAACCCCGAAATGGCCGTGCAGAGCGCAGCGGCCAGAGCCAGCCAGTATTGTCCCGCCGGCAGTAACTTGAGCAGGACCCAGATGACCACGGCCATTTGCAGGACGGTGGCCACTTTGCCCAGCCATCGCGGCCGGACCCGCATCTTGCCGACCGTGTGGTAGACCGCGAGTGCCCCGAGCGAGAGCAACACGTCGCGCGACAGAACGGTGACGCCGAACCACAGGGGTAGAGGTTCGAGGTGGGTGCGATTGAGCGATAACAAAATGACGGAGGAGACGAGCAAGAGTTTGTCGGCCGTGGGATCCAACACGGCGCCGAGTTCGGAGCGTTGGTGAAATCGCCGGGCCACAAATCCATCCACGCCATCCAGCACGGCGGCCAGGCCAAACGCCGTCAGCGCCAGGTAGCGCTGCAACTCCTCACCGGTGCTGCGATATCCCAGCAGTTCGAAGATGAACAGCGGGATCAGCAGGATGCGAAGAATGGTGATCTTATTGGCCGTCGTCATGGTCCACCCTTCGGAACATTGCGGGCTTCCCATCAAAAGGGCAAGGCTGGCGCGAGGGACGAGCGCAGCCTGACTGCGTAGTGGCAGTGGAGCGGTGGGAGGAGAATGAGCCTCTGAATTGAAAAGCGAAGAGCCCCCGCAGCGGTCGATTTTACATTTCGGCGCGCGTGGGCGAATCGGACCTCCGCTCAACTCCCGGCGAGGCATGCCTTGGGCAGGCCGCGGGTGGCTCGCGGAGACTCTCGTATAGCATAACCGATTTTTGTGGCCGTAGGCCAGCGAGCAAGGTGGCGCGAGGCTCTGACGAGCGAATGCCGACAGTCCCGGACCGAGGACACCGGCGCGTTTCAAGACCTGCCGGCACCACGAGGCGTCATCGAAGTCGCGTCAGCGTCGTGGAGTGCGCGTGACGCAGTCGGCGAAGTCACCGCTTTGGATGGGCACGTCCCCAGACAAACTAGCCTTCATTCAACCCCAAACGACCCAATTCCAAAGCGGTGACTCCTCCGAATCCGTCGCCGCACTCCAAAACCTTATAGCGGCATCACCAGCACCAGCACCATCGGGTAGTTATATCCTCAGTTCCTCGGCGTCCTTCTTTTCGTTCTTTGCGGCGTTGCGTGAAATCCTCTTTTGGTGAACCCGGAACGACCTCACGCAACGCCGCAAAAAACGCAAAGGGAAAATAAATTGGGGGCATTCCGAAAGGGCTGAGCCGATCACGAACGGGACCGCGTCGGCTCGAGCAGCGAACCGGCCAGGGCAAGGGCACCAATCGGCACGGAATCTTCACCGCAGCCGGCCAGGACCACCAGCGGTCCGGGTTGAAAGGAGTCCATGACGAAACGGGGCAGGACGGTCGCCACCGCCTGGCGCAACGGCTCGCCGACCAGCGATAATCCGCCGCCCAGAACCACGATTTCCGGATGAAAGAGATGCACCACGTGAGAGAGACCAAAGGCGATGTCCTCCGCCACGGCCGCCATCATTTCCCGGGCGGTCGGACAACCGGCAGCCAGTGCCGTGGCCCAGTACCGCGCCTCGCCGCCGGACGTTGCGGGAAGCTGCCGGGCGAGGGTCGATTGGGGTTGTGTGACGGCCGCGGCCCGGAGGCGTCGGTCCACGGCCCAACCGGAGCAGCGCTGTTCGAACTTCGTTCCCTGGCGATCCAGCAACACGTGCCCGATTTCCGCCTCACCCGGCTTGGCTCCGTGATAGAGCGCTCCATCGACCACG
The DNA here is from genome assembly GCA_043732975.1 of Verrucomicrobiota bacterium. Taxonomy (GTDB): domain Bacteria; phylum Verrucomicrobiota; class Verrucomicrobiia; order Limisphaerales; family UBA9464; genus CANIZL01. Next base: position 1,382 of record JAYTHD010000033.1, on the reverse strand, counting down.
AGACCGCCGCCCGACCCGCTGCCCATGGTGATGTAGAAGACCGGATTGCGACCCTGGCCGGCACCGTGCTTCGCCTCACCAAACGCGGCCACGTTCGCGTCGTTATCCACCGCCACCGGCAATCCGGTCGTCTCGCGCAGCCATTCGCCGAGCGGAAAATCCGACCAGCCTTCGATCTGATGCGAACATTCGATGCGACCGGTCTTCCAATCAATCGGGCCGCCGAATCCGACCCCGACCGCAGCGGGCGCGTGCCCGGCCAGCAACTCCGGCAATACGGCGGCCATCTGCCGGCGAATGCCCGCACCGCCACTGGCGCGATCCACGTCCAGACGACGGCGTTGCGTGATGCTTCCGGACGCGGATCCGAGCACCAATTGCAGCTTGGTGCCGCCGATTTCGATACCGATCAGATTCATGCGTCCCAGCGGGGTCCGATTTTGATGATCGGCTCAACCCAGGAAGCTGCAGATATATTCGCAAATCCCCGAGCCCACCTGGATGTCGAAGCCGGATTTGGCGGGAACATCGAAGTGCGTGCCGGCCCCATAGGATTTCATGACCGATTGACCGTCGAGTTTCACCCAACATTCCCCGGCCACGATTTCCATAAGTTCCGCCTTGTCGGTCCCGAAATGAAAACTGCCGGGATAGATCAGTCCCAATGTTTTCTTGGATTGATCCGGGAAGAGAATGGAATGGGAGACCACCTTGCCGTCGAAATAGACGTTAGCCTTGGCGACCGCCGTGACATTTGCGAATTGAACTGACATGAGGCGGCCAGTTTCCGGGGCGCCATGCCGGAGTCAATACCGGGATCGTGTCGACCGCGCGTCACCTAAACGGAAGGTAGGGCCGCGTTGCCGCGCGGCCCCATATTCTCCGGCGCGCGTTCAGCGCGACGGAAGCGGGTTGGCAACGCTCGCCCGTGGCAACGCTACTTCTCCTCATTTCCCGCCGCGCGGACGAAAAGTTTTCCGGGCAGTTGGCGAATTAATTTTTTCATCTCCAGGGTGAACAACGCCACGTTGGTCACACTGATCGGAAGACCGGAAAGTCGCCCGACCTCGTCCGTGGTTTGTTCGGTCTGGCTGAGGGTCTCGTAGACCTTTTGCTCGTTCTCGGAAAGATTGAGGGCCGGAGTCACGCGGGTGCCCGCGGGGAGTTCCAGCTGGTTCGAAGGCGGAAACAGATACTCGAATTCGCTCAGGATGTCTTCGACGCCCTCGCACAGTTTGGCGCCGTTTTTGATCAGCTCGTGACACCCCTTGCTGCGGGGGGAGTCGATGCGCCCCGGAACGGCGAAGACTTGCCGCCCATATTCCGTGGCAAATTCCGCGGTGATCAAGGCACCCGACGCGCGGTTCGCCTCGATCACCACG
>JAYTHD010000032.1:0-2527 GCA_043732975.1 Verrucomicrobiota bacterium | reverse complement strand
GTGGCGTGATCGACGAGAACCCCGAAAGGCTGTCCACACGCCACTGGCTCCAGCCAGCCCGCGATCGGCGGCAGGATGGGCAGGGTGTTGGGCACCGCTTCGGGACGTCGCCCGAAAGCCTTCGCGAGCGAGAGGGCGGCCGACCACGCGTGGTCCAGCGCCAAAATGGAACGTCGGCCGATCAGGGGAGTTGTCGACGTGACTGGGACCCGTTGATTCCAGATTTCGACCTGCGAGCCCCGTGGGTTCAAGCGAAGCGGGCGAAGGTGTTGAAAAACCTGCGTATCGGTGACCGAAAAACGGTGCGCGAAGTGGAGTCCGGTGAGGGCCTCGGGCAGGGCGCCCTCCTCGAATTCGGTGATCACGCAGCGGCCTCCGTGCAGGACCTGCTGGCCCATCAGGGCATGAAATTCGGCGGCGTCCAGTGACTGGAGTGGCGTGTTGCCACAGCGACCCGCGACTTCAAATCCCTGCGGGCCGAAGCGACTGGTGGGCACGCCCAGGTTGTTAAGGATGCCGCTGAGCACGGCGGCGACGCCGCGGCGGACCCGCGCTTCACCCGTGACGGCGATGAGCGTCAGGCGATCGGCCGGAAAGGCCTGGAACGCCGCGGCCGCCGTGGCCAGAGCGGCGCACGGATCGCTGACCCGGATGGTGGACAGGCCGGCGGGTACGGCGAGTTCCGGACCACAAACCACCAGGGAAGCGCCCCGGGCGTACGCTGCGTGGGCGACATTTGGATTGGCCCGCGACTCCTCCGGCAGGACAAAGAAAGCCATTCCCGCGCGGACATTTCGCAGGCGGGGCGTGAGCCCCAGAATCTCGGCCATCGGACGCGCCCGGCGGCCGGCAATCATCCCGGAGCGGATGCCGGGAACACAGGCGATCAGTTCGGAGAATTTCATGGTTTGGCCCGGAGTGATCAGCGGCGTGGCGTCAGAACCGACGCGCGGAGAACAGTCGAATTTTCCCGGGGACGGTCCGCCCAGAAACGTTCCACCGCGGGCTGGCGCGGCGCGGATGGATCTCCCTCGGCACGAGTTTGATTGGGCTCGCCGGCCCGGACGGCGCTTTTCACAGGGTCCGGATCGGACGGCGGATCCGTGGGTCGCAGGGCCAGAATCGCAGCCGCGCGGACGGCAATGTTGGTGAAAATCGGTCCGCACGCCTTCCCCCCAAAGTGCGATCCCGGAGCGCGCTTGGTGGTTTCATCGGCCAGGACCAAGATGCAAAGTTCCGGTTTATCCGCCGGCAAAACGCCGACGAACGTGGAGAGGTATTTCTCGTTCGATTGCTGGCCGTTGAATTGCTTGTGAGCGGTGCCGGTTTTGCCGGCCACTTCGTAATCGGCGAGGGCGGCAATCTTGCCGGTGCCCGACGTGATCACCCGCCGCATGGCCTGCATCATCGCGTGGGCGGTCTCGGGCGAGACGGCCTGCCGGCTGACCGTGGGTTCGAAGCGCTTCACGAGGATGCCTTCGGGAGTGCGCAGTTCGCGGACGAGCAGCGGCTTCATCAGCCTGCCGTCGTTGGCCAGCGCCGCTGCGGCGAAGGCTGTCTGGAGCGGGGTCACGTAGAGTCCGTAGCCGTAGCTCAGCCGGCCCTGCAGCTCGGTGCCGATCCGGCCTTCGCGGATAAGGGACGGAATGCCGCCGGCATTTTCACCGCCCCAATCATCGACTTCTCCACCGCTGGCGCCGCGGCGACGCCGATAGAAAATGCCCGTGCGATGCAGGAAGCCCATTTGATCCATCCCGTGGACAAACTCGTTGGTGGAGAGCGAAAGCCCGATCTTGGCCGCGGCCACATTGGACGATTTGGCGAAGGCCTCCTCGGCGGAGATCACGTTCAAACCGTGACCTTCCACGTCGTTGACGGCCTTGCCCACACCCGGGTTCCACGTGCCGCCCTCGCAATTGATGGGTTGATCGAGCGTCAGTTTTCCGAGGTCCAGTGCGACCGCGTACGTGCAGAGTTTGAAGGTCGAGCCAGGTTCGGTTGGGGCGGTGATTGCGCGATTCCACCGGGCCTCGACGTCGCCCTCGTGAAGTTGATTGGGGTTGTAGTTGGGACGGTTTCCCAGTGCGAGAATCTCGCCGGTGGCGGGGCGGATGACGATGGCAATGAGCGCCTTGGGATTCAGTGCAGCGTAGCCTTGATCCAAGGCTTCCTCGACCACGGTCTGGATCCGGGTGTCGATCGTCAATTGGGCGGAAAGGCCATCCCGGGCGGCAACATCGCGCTCGCGGAGGCGCACGAGTTCGCGCCCCTTGGCGGCGTGGGTGACCAGGAGGCCGGGGGATCCGGTTAACTCCTCATCCAGCATGTGCTCGATGCCGGTGGCGCCAAGCAGTGGGTTGGGCAGTCCGAGTCGCGGATGGCGATCGTCATTGGTGGTGTAGCCGAGGACGTGGGCCGCGACGGAATCGAGCGGATAGTGCCGCAGTTCGATCGGTTGCGCCACGAGCGCGCTGTGCCGGATTTCATTGAGTTCCGTGCGGAGCTGTTTCCCGGCTTTGGTCAGTGC
>JAYTHD010000031.1:0-9700 GCA_043732975.1 Verrucomicrobiota bacterium | reverse complement strand
ACCAGCACGGCTCCGCCCGCCCACAACCACGGCCGGTAATCCACCAGCAAACCTCCGGCACTCAAACTTTCCGACACCGCCACCAGACGCCGGGGACCGTTCTCCAATTGCGGCGCCGAGAACAGGACCCAGAAGCGCTCGGGATCCCGCGTGTGAATCAGCGCCCGGGACGGCGACAGCGAACCGGTGGGACGTCGGTCGCCGTTGGGCGGCGGACCCAGGTGGGGATCCCCGGACGCGGGCCCGCGGAATTCACCCGGAGGCGGTCCGCGAAACTCATCAAGGCCGGGACGGGGTCCACGCGGACCGTCGGACCGCGGCGGGCCCCGCCCCACCCGCAAACGCGAACGGACTTCCTCCGGCAGAGTCAGCGGGTTGCCGGCCACCAGTTCACCCCGTTCATCGGCCAGGACAAACTGCACATCGTAGTTGCCGCCGTAGCGCTGCAGGATCCGGTTCCAATCCGCCCGCGGACGTTCCCGCAATTCTCCCAGCAACGAATCCGCCACGCGTTGAAATCGTTCACCGCCCGCCCCATTGATCAGCGCCTCCAGACGAAACTCCGACCGCAGCAGCCAACCCGCGACCAGCGCGAGCAGGACCAGGTTCAGGAAGAACCAGCCGAGAATCTTGCCGAGCAGTGGCAGGCGGAGAGTCATTCGGTGTCGGGATTGATGAACAAGTAGCCGGCGGCGCGCAGGGTGCGGATGAAACGCGGCGACTTGGCGTCGTCACCCAGTTTCTTCCGCAACGCCGAGATGTGGACATCGACGGACCGGTCAAACACATCGTAATTGCGTTCACGAATCTCTTCCACCAGACCTTCGCGCGTCTTGACCCGGCCTTTGGCCCGGGCCAGGCAGACCAGGAGATCAAATTCCACCGGCGTGAGACTCAACGGCTGATCCCCCAGCACCGCGGTCCGGGCGTCACAGTTGATTCGTAGCGGTCCGGCGACGATCTCGACCGTCGGGTTGACGCCCGCGTTGGCCGCCGCAACGCCGGAAGCCCGCCGGGTCACCGCCCGAAGCCGCGCCAGCAATTCGCGCGGCGAAAACGTCTTGGGCAGGTAGTCGTCCGCGCCGATCTCCAGACCCACGATCCGATCCGCTTCATCGCCCCGACCCGTCAGCATCAGCACCGGCACCGCCGAGGTTTTGCGGATTTGCTTCAGCACCTCAAAACCATCCAGCCCCGGCAACATCACATCGAGGATCAGCGCGTGCCACGCCGCCTCCCCCGCCCGGGTCACGCCTTCCGGCCCCGTGTGCACCGCCGTTACCGCATAGCCCATCGGCGCCAGATAATCGTGAATCAGGCGACACAGCTTGCGGTCATCGTCGATCACCAGCACCGGCAGGCCGACCCCGGGTGTTTCCGGGGAGGACAGGTTCTCGGGTGGCGGCGTTTTCATGGGTGAAATGTCATCCAAATCGGGCGGATGCCGGTGATTTTTAACCCAACCGGCGATGAAATCTGGCGGATTTACACCTCCTTAACAATTCTCCCCGCCCCGCCACACGGAGTCTTAACGATCGCGGTGTCTGAATCATTGAACACGGCAACGCGGGTTGCCAGTGACAGAAAACAAAACGTAAAAAAAACAGCACACATTATGAAGACCATCACGAAATCTCTCCTCGCCGCCGCGCTCGCCACGGCCGTCGTCACTGCCATCGCCCAGGATGCAAATCCGCCGGCCGGCGGTACACCGCGTGCGCGGCCCGTGTCGCCACTGTTCGCCGCCCTGGATGCCAATCACGATGGCGTCATCGATGCCGCGGAAATCGCCAATGCCGCCAATGCGTTGCGATCGCTCGACAAAAATGGCGACGGCCAGCTGACCCATGACGAAGTGCAGCCGCCCCGGCCGGAAGGCGGCCGCGGACCCGGCGGTCCCGGCGGTCCCGGCGGTCCCGGTGGACGTCCTCCCGGCGGCCCGGGTGGCGCCGGCAAGCCGCACCGCACCCCGCCGGCGGAGTAATGACTGTCCAAAGCTGGGGATCCCCGAGTTCCATCGGGATCCCCGGCCCAATTTATCCATCGAATCAATCCATCTCCGCCACGGCCCTTTCCCTTCTGATCTCATGAATCGGTCCCTCACCCCCTTCCACATCCCGCTGGAACGCCGGCGCTTTCTGCGGAGCCTCGCGGCGGCCTCCGCCGGCTTCACCCTGCCCGGCTTTCTGGCCGAGGCCCTGTCGCTCACGCCCACCGTCACCGAAGGTCCCTACTATCCGCTGGCGAAAAACATGCCGCTCGACAAGGACAACGATCTGGTGCAGCTCAACGACCATTTGACCCTCGCCGCCGGCACCATTAGCCACGTCACCGGCCGGATCCTGAATGCCGCGGGCAACCCGATTCGCGGGGCGCTGGTGGAACTCTGGCACGCTGATCGCGAAGGGGACTACCTCTACAGCGCCAGTGCCACCCGCAACGGGGCGTGCGATGCGAACTTTGCCGGCTTTGGTCAGTTCACGACCGGGCGCGATGGCCGCTTCCGGTTCCGCACGGTAAAGGCCGGACTCTATAACGGACGGACCCGCCACTATCATTGGGGCATCACGTTGCCCGGTGAATTGAAACGAACGACCACCCAGACCGGCTGGAACGAAGTCGCGCGCGATCTGAACGGAAATGTTTGGGCCACGCAAAACGCCAACGACAACGTGTTCAGCGGCGTCACCGACACGGTCCAACGTCAGACCATGTTGCTAAACTTCTCGGAGGTCAGCGGCACGACCACCGGGGAACAGGCCGTCACTTGGGACTACGTCGCCGGGCGGACCTATACGGAGCCCACCTACCCGGGTGGGGGCAGCCTGGTCGTCGCCGGCACGAGTGTGTCCGGACCCAGCGGCAGCGGTGGACGCCACCGGATCCGTCTCCCCGCCTATGCCGGCTACAGCTATGAAGTCTACGGCAATCCGACCCTCGGAGAACTCGCCTGGGCGGCCCTGCCCTTTTCGCTGACCGCAAGCGGTAGCGTGGACCGCAACCTCCACACCGCCACGGCCGACGGCAGCCTCGACCTCTATTTGACCGAACCCTCCGCGCGGGGCTTTTACTATGTCACTTTCCGCGTGCCGGGCGCGAACACCGGCACGCCCAGTGGCGGCGGCGGGCCCGGCGGACCCGGCGGACCGCCGTGAATCCACTTCCCGCTGGATATCGATCCGGTTCAACCACAGCTTACCCTCACACCTTTTTCCTTATGTTTATGAAACGCACCACTCTTTTTCTGGGGCTGTCGCTCAGTTTAGCGACGGCTGGATTCCTCATCGCCCAGGCACCGCCGGGCGAAGATGGCCCGCCGCGCGGGCCCGGACCTGGCGGACCCGGCGGAGGACGCGGCCCCGGTGGCCCCGGAGGCATGGGCGGGGTCCAACCGGTCACCAAGATCGTGGACAAGTTTGACCGCAATGGCGACGGCCGGCTGAATCTTGAGGAACGCAAGGAAGCTCGTGCGTTTCTCGCGAAGGAAGTCGCGGAAGGTCGCGGGCGTCGCGGCCCGGGTGGTCGCGGAGGGCCGCCCTTTGGCGGCGGCGGCGATTCTCCCGCCGCCAAGCCCGGTCCCAAAGTGACCGTGGCCGAAGCCCGGACCTTTCCGAAGGAATCCTTCTATGATGTCAAAACGCTCCGCACCCTGTTCTTCGAATTTGAAAATGCGGATTGGGAAAAGGAACTGACCGAATTCCACAAGACCGATGTGGAGGTCCCCGCCAAATTGACCGTCGATGGCCGGGTCTATCCCGAAGTCGGCGTGCATTTCCGGGGCATGTCCTCGTATTTCATGGTGGGCGAGGGACAGAAACGTTCACTCAATGTCTCGCTCGATTTCGCCAACAAGTCGCAGAAATTGGGCGGCTATCGTACCCTCAATCTACTCAACGCCCACGAGGATCCGTCCTTCATCCGCCCGGTGCTCTTCTCGCTGGTGGCGCGCGAATACGTCCCCGTGCCCAAGGCCAATATGGTCCGCGTGGTCATCAACGGCGAATCCTGGGGCGTCTATGTGAGTCAGGAACAGTTCAACAAGGACTTCACCCAGGAGTGGTTTCATTCCGCCAAGGGCGCCCGCTGGAAGGTGCCAGGCAGTCCCGGCGGCCGCGGCGGTCTGGAGTATCCCGGAGAAGACGCCGCATCGTATAAGCGCATCTATGACCTCAAGACCAAGGACTCGGCCAAACCCTGGGCGGATCTGGCCCGGATGTGCCGGGTATTAAATGAAACGCCGCCGGATCAGTTGGAGGCGGCGCTCCAGCCGTTGCTCGACATTGATGGCGCCCTGAAATTCCTCGCCTTGGACAACGCCCTGATCAACAACGACGGCTTTTGGATCCGCTCCAGCGACTATAGTCTCTACGAGGACGAAAAGGGGCAATTCCACGTCCTGCCCAGTGACATCAATGAGACTTTTTCCCGACCGGGAGGCCCCGGCTTTGGCGGTGGCGGGCCCGGAGGCCGTGGGGGTCCAAGGGGACCCGGTGGGCCTCGCAGCGCAGGCAATGACGGCCCGCGCGATCGGCCGGAGAATCCCGTCGAAGGCGCCCGACCTGAGTCCGCCCGTCCGCGACGGAATGCGGATTCCGGCGGACCGGCCGGTGGACCGGAAGGTCGCCCCAATCGGGGTGGTGCTGGTGGTGGTGGAGGAGGAGGACGGATCAACGGCGTCGAACTGGACCCGCTCTATTCGGCGAGCGACACGAGCCGCGCTCTGATCAGCAAACTTCTCGCCGTGCCGAAACTCCGTGAACGCTATCTGGCCTACGAGCGGGCCATCGCGGAAAAGTGGCTCGATTGGGATCGACTGGGCCCCATCGTCGAGGAACTGCACGCGTTGATTGCCCCGGAAATTGAACGCGACACCCGCAAACTCGAATCGCTGGAAGGATTCAAGGCCAGCATCGTCGGAGCCGGGAAGCCGGAGTCCGGCGACGGCGGCGGACGCGGGTTCGGTCCGTCTCCCGCCATCGCCCTGAAAGACTTCGCCACCCAACGGCGGGCCTATCTCCTCAAGCAGATCCCACCCCGCTGAAGGGCGAAGCCCCCTTCCCCGGTAGGGCGATCGTTGCCGCGTCGCCCCAACTTCCCGCCCCCGCCGCCAGGCGAGGGCGATCCCCCTTTCCATCGCACTGAATGCGCACCAAACAAGTGGTTGGGCAGCAACGCAACCCCATTCACCGGCAGGGCGATCATCAAAGAGACATAACCTCCCCCCACCTTCCATGCAGGCCTCCGGCCACAAAACCGGTGGGGCGAGAGTCCCTCGAGCCACCCGCGTTGGCGCCTGACTCCGTCACCGCCTAGCTCGTCAGAGCCTCGCTTGTCAGGAACGACGTGGTATGGCAGCTTCGTCGCATGAAACTGACAGCAGTCTTTGAGCCAGCCAAGGAGGGCGGATACACCTGTTTCGTCGAGGAGATCCCCGCCGCCATTTCGCAAGGAGAGACTCTGGGGGAAGCCAAATCCAACCTGCTGAATGCACTCAAGCTGGTGCTGGAATGCCAGCGCGAACTGGCGAAGGAGAATCTCTCACCCGATGCCCTTCGCGAATCGTTCGAGTTTGCGGAGGCATGAAGCTCCGCGACCTGGAGCGTCACCTTCACGAGCACGGATGCGTTTTCTTTCGCGAGGGCGGTGCCCACATCATCTGGATTAATTCAGCCAACCGAAAAATCACCAGCGTGCCCCGCCACCGCGAAATCAAGGAAGGGACGGTCCGTGGCATTTGCCGGCAGCTTGAAATCCCACGCCAGGTCAACTTCAACGCAGGTGGAGGCTCCAAACTCCGTTTACCTGTCCCTCGACAAGACTGTTCTGATCGCCCGACCGGTGAACGGGGCGGGCAGCTACGCAGCCCCATTATTGCGGGCCACTTCATCGGAAATCCCAAATCGCTTCCAGTGAAGTGCGACCGGGCAAAAAAGGAACATCCCGTCCGTCTCCACGAGGGTCCGTTAATGGGTAGCCGTTTCTATAGGCCCGGAGTTTTCGATCACAGGGCCTGTCCGCCGAATCTATGGAAAGGCCGGGAACCCAGGCGGCTTCAGGGGACGTGGCTGCGGAGTTCCCGTTTCCGCGCCCCCCAACCCGGCCGCAGCCAGGTCGCGCCCCGCGAAAAGGCCTCCGTGGGAACCCCCAGCGCCTGTTTGAGCGCAATGTCCCGATCCCAGGCGTTGGTCTCGGCGGCAATCGACTGCATTTGGGCAAACGTCAACTCCCGCGGATGGTACCACGGCGAAACCAGCGCCGTGTTGATCAAGGGAAAATCCGAGCCGTAGGCAATGCGGTCCCGGAACTCGGCCCGGGTCAGCGCCTCACGCAAATATCCGGGCTTGTTGATCTGCGTCAGGGACGACAACTCCGTGCGCAGGGCCGGAAATTCGTTCATCAATTCAGCCAGTCGATCCGTGTCTCGCTGTCCCTCATTCACACCGGTGCTGGCAATGTGGGCGGCGATCACCTGGACGCCCAGACTGAGCGGCAGCCGCAGGCGGAGCGGATCACAGAGTTCGTCGCGGGCATGAATGAACGAACGCTCCTGTCCGGCGTGGCATAACAAGGGCATCTCCAGTTCCACCAGGCGCCGGTAAAAATTTGTGAACCGGCGGTCATCCGGCGCGAATTGCATGATGCTGGGAATCCATTTGACCAGCACCGCCCCGTGACGGGCCGCCCAGTCCAGGCGGACGAGGGCATCCGGACGCAACGGATTGATGGACGCACCCCAGAGCAGATTCGAATGTAGCGCCGTCTCCCGTTCAACGAACTCGTTGGGCACATAAACTTCGGTCCTTTCCCGATCGAGCTGACCGGTCGCTTCATCGATCACGCCGTCCAACGCCAGGATCACCGCGTGACTGAGATGGCGACTCTGCGCCACCTGCGCCGACAGACGATGGATGATCGAGGCGTCCCCCTCCCGCAGGAGGTCCGCCCGCGTGGTGCCGAAGGATTTAAGATAGAGGTCAAACTTATAGCTCCCCTGCATGGCGGCCGATACGAAACAGCCCGAATCGCCCGCTCCCACACCGGCTGTGTGCACGTGCAGATCCACGAAGCGGGCCGCCGGCAACGGCGTGGGTGGCCGGTGTGGCCCGCGGAAGAGGCATCCTTGTAGGATCAGGGCCACCAGAACAACCGCTCCGACCCAACCCAAGAGCCGCCGCCAACCTGGTACCACCCCGCGTGCCCGACGTCGGCTGGCCCACCCAGCCGGGAGGAAAACTCCGGGACCCAGCGGAGGTGAAGGCCGTGAGGGAGTGTTCATGCCGAGTGAAAGGAAGTTGACCCGACGCCGGATTTCACGCCGCAGGCGCCGGCGCGGTGATCTGCGCGAGCAAATCCCGGTGATTCACCTTGCCGGTGCCGAGCTTGGGAATTTCACGCACCGAACGAACCTCCCGCGGCACGCAGAGATTGGTCAGCCCGCGGGCCTTGATGGCCGCGCGGATTTCGTCCAAGGACAGACGCGGTTCATTGCTGATGGCGATGAGCTTCTCGCCTTTGTCCGCATCAGGCACGGCGACCACGGCGATCTCGCAACGCATTCCGTACTGCGGAAACGCTCCAGCCAGCGCGTCCTCCACCGCGGTGAGACTCACCATTTCGCCGCTGACCTTGGCGAAACGCTTCAAACGACCCAAGAGAAACAGAAACCCGTCGTCGTCCACCCGCGCCAGGTCGCCCGTGTCGTACCAGCCGCCCAGCGCCTTGAATTTCGCGTTGGCTTCCCCGTTGAGGTAGCCGCGCATGACATTGGGACCGCGCACAAACAGGCGTCCGCCTTCCGCCACCCCTTCCACACTTTCCAGTCTCCATTCCATACCCACGACGAACCGTCCGACGGACCCAAACAAAGGCTGGATGCGATTATTGGCCGCGATCACCGGGCCGCATTCGGTGGCGCCGTAGCCCTCGAGCAACCGGATGCCGAACTTGCGGGCCCAGGTCTCGGCGGTGATCGACTGGACCTTTTCCGCGCCGGCCACCAGGAATTTAACGGAATGGAAATCGTAGGGATGTGCCTTCCGGGCGTAACCATTGAGAAACGTATTGGTACCGACCATCACCGTGCAATTGCGGTCGTAGACCACGGCGGGCACCGCGCGATAATGCAGCGGCGAGGGATAGAGAAACGTATAGAGCCCGCGCACCAACGGAAACAGGGTGCACGCCGTGAGGCCGAAACTGTGGAAGAGCGGCAGGGCATTGAAGAAACGCTCATCGTCCGAGATATCCTCGTGCAACGTGATCTGGCGGACGTTCGCCAGCAGATTCCGGTGCGTGAGTTCGACGCCCTTGGGCGTTCCCTCCGAACCGCTGGTGAAGAGGATCACCGCGGGTTCGTCGGGCCCCGCCTCCCGATGCAATCCGGCACCACACCGCAGCGTGTGCTTCAACAGGCTGGCCATCTTGGTACCGCCGGAGATCACCGTCTTGACTTCTTCCAGCAGGATCAGCGTCATCCCGGCAGCACTGAGCGGTGCGAGGTCGAGCTTGGCTTTGGTCAGAAAGGCCGACGACGTGATGATGTGCGTGATTCCGGCCAGCTCCAGACATTGTCGCATGACCGGCAACCCGGTGGAGAAGTTCAGAATCGCCGGAACATACCCGGCGGCCCAAAGCGACAGCACCGTCACGGGCACCGCGTTGACGTTGGGCAACAGGACGCCAACGCGCCCGCCCGGCGGGACCTTGCCCTGGAACCGTTGTCGCCACTGCGCCGTCATGACATCCACACCCACCAGCAGGCGGCGATAACTGAGTTGCCCGCCACTGACGTCCTCCAGCACGACTTTGCCCGGGATCTTGGCCGCGGTCTCGGCCACGGCCGTCAATACATGCGTGGGCCCCAGGGCCATTTCCACGTTAAACTGGTGCTCGATCATCCGGTCCCGCAGCCAGTTGGTCATTCGCTGACGGGCCACCGTGTTGGAGATGTCGGTGAGCCGCGGCGGCGTCAGGGCTTCGCTGAAATGGACGGAAACGCGGGGAAACCACTGCGTCCAACCCGTGTGGCGGACGAAGGGGGTCCGCACCGAAGCGCGCAAATAACAGGTGATGGCCCGCGCACTGGTCTTGTGCAGCAGAAAGCCCGTGCCATCGAACAGCTTCATCATCGAGCCCGTGTTCGAAATGCGCCCTTCGGGAAACAGCACGAGCCGCCCCCCTTTGCCGAGGTATTCCGCCATGCGTTTCACCGCGTAGGGCGACGTGGTGTCGACCGGGAAGGTCCGCCGATTCACCATAACTTTCGAATGCAACCAGGTGGCATTCGCCGTGGTGGCACTGGTGACGAATTTCCAGTCATCGTCCAGCACCGCGAAAAGAAACGCCCAATCAAACCAGGACGTGTGGTTGGGCAGCAGTAGAACCGGGCCCGGCGTATTCAGGACGGCCAGGTTCTCAGCCCGAAACCGGAACCAGAGTTTGAACAGGACTCGAAACAGGAGTTTCACCGGGCGTAAGGATGCCGGTGGATTGGCCGGAATGAAACCAAGAAAAACCGATGCCCCATCGGCCGCCTCAATGTGATCGATCCAACCTATCCATTCCCGAACACATCGACACGCAAATCACGAGCGGTGAACAATTCCGGCTCCAACCCACGCATCCGCCGCGCACCGCTTTGACGCCCCGGACTGAAACGGTCCCGGAATCGCCCAAACACGCCCTCAACAAAACCACGGCT
>JAYTHD010000030.1:0-10378 GCA_043732975.1 Verrucomicrobiota bacterium | reverse complement strand
AGGTCGAGCCAGTGTCGCGCCCAGCGTTCGCCGTATTGGGGCGAGGCCAGCAAACGATCGGCGAGTCGCTCCACCGCGGCGAAGGGCAGGGGACCGGCCTCGGGGTGCCGCGTCACTTCCGACGTGCAGTCGTCCAGGAACTCGTCGACCTCCGCCGGCGTGGGTGGCAAACCGATCAGATCGAAATGGAGGCGGCGGACAAAAGCGCGTGGATTCGCCGGTGGCGAGGGCGTGAAACCTTCGCGCCGTAGACCCTGAAGGATGAACGCGTCCACCGGTTGACGGGACCAACCAGTGGCATCCGCTGGCACCAGCGGATGGATAAGCGGCTGAAATGACCACCAGCGACGCTCTTCATCGGTGATCGGTCCCCGCTTCCGAGGCTTCATCACTTCGCCGGCAGCCGCATTTGTCTCCGCTGGCCACACGGCGCCTTGCTGGATCCATTCGGTGAGGACCACTACTTCATCCGGGGCCAAGGGCGGTCCCTTGGCCGGCAATTTTAACTCGGGATCGCCCGGATGGAGGGCACTCAACAATCGACTCGCCGATGGATTTCCTGGAACGATTACCGCACCGTGATCTCCCCCGGTTTGCACGGCGCTGGCGGAATCCAGGACCAAACCACCCTGAATCCTTTCCGCCCCGTGACTGTGACATCCGTAGCAACGTTCCTGCAAAATGGGTTGTACTTTTTGGCGAAAAAAGGCGGGATCCGATGCGGCCGGCGCAGTCAACCCGAGCCACAGCATTCCCCAAAGCACCACAGCAAGTGCACTGTGGCACTGGGCTCGGACCCTCAGGTGGGCTCTTGCAACGTGTGCCGGATTCATGGGGAATACACGCTCACTATTCGCGACAAAGTCGCCGGGCGAAAGGGGGGAATTGTCGGTGCGTCGGCTTCGTTGATCCCCTGCCTCAGGGTCCATTGATCATCCCTGTCACTGGCTCCGGATCTGGTGGATCCACCGTGTGTTGTTCCCCGCGGCCCGTCCGTACGGGCTTGACTTGTTGGAAGCAGGGTATGTATTACAAAGAGACGTATGACAGAAGCCATCACCTTCCGCTCGCGGATTCCCAAGCGCGAGTTGCAAAAGCGGTTCGGGAACGTCAGCGAGAAGATCAACACTCTCCTCGAACGGGAGTTCGCGGGTGACCGCAAGCCCCAGGACTGGCGCGACGTGTTGAAATCCCCGGGCCCTAAAATTACTGACGAGCAATGGGAACGCTGCCTGCAGCCCGAATAGCGTTTGCGGATGTCAATTGGCTGGTAGCGGCTTAGACCATCAGGCTGTCGCTGGTTTCTCAGCTTCGACTCGAACAGCGGTTGCCGGGCCGTCGCCAGCGCGGAAGGGTTGAAGGTGTTTCCAGAGTTGAACGGCATGGACAAGGAGTGGCTGCGAAGGTTTCGCGGCTAAAACTCCTAGCAACTGCCAACTGCCACCGCCGGCCGTCGGATTATTTCGCCGAGGCCGGTAGAATCCCCAGAACGAGGTGCGAAGCCGCCGCGTCCTGGCGATAGATGCGGTGGGTCGCGGGGCGAAAATCCTCGGCCTTGGCCGTGGCGATGTTCACAAAGGTCTGCGGATTGCGGTCCACCAGCGGAAACCAACTGCTTTGAATCTGCACCATCAACCGGTGGCCGCGGCGAAATGTATGAAGGATGTCCGGCATGCTCATCTCGATTTGCGTCATTTCGCCCGACTTGAAGGCCTCGGGCTTCGCAAAATCATGGCGAAAACGCCCTCGGAAAACATCCCCACGGACCAATTGCTGATAGCCCCCCATCTTCAGGTGCGCGGGATTGGGATCGGGATCGGGGAAGTCGGCGGCGTAGACGTCGATCAACTTCACCACCCAGTCGGCATCCGTGCCCGTGGTGGAGACATGCAGCGTGGTCGCGACCGGGCCCGCCACGGTGAGATCTTCCTCCAGAATTTCCGTCTCATAGACGAGGACATCCGGGCGGCTGGCGGCAAATCGTTGATCGTGCAACGGATAGCTGCGCGGGTAATCGGTCGTCACTTCGAGTGTGAACGGAACGGGTTTGGCGGGATCACTGACATACGCATCAAACGCCTCGGACGATTCCGTCGGCGCTGCAAAACCCAGCGTGCCGCCGGCCCGCAGGTAGAGGTTGCGGGGTGTGACCGACTTCGGCGGCCAGGCATCAAAGCGACGCCACTCTTGCGTGCCGGTCTCAAAGACCTGGGCTTCCGGGGCGTTATAGTTGGTGTCGCCCTTCAAAAAATGGCGAAAGAACGGCAGTTCGATCTTCTCCCGGTAATACTCGGCGGTCTTCGCATGGAAGGAAACGTCACCCAGTTTGTCGCCGTCACTCCGGCTCCAGGCACCATGTGACCACGGGCCCATGACCAGGGTGTTGGTAATTCCGGGATTCATCCGTTCGGTGGCCCGGTAGGTTTCCAGGGGACCGAAGAGGTCTTCCGCATCGTACCAACCGCCGACGGTCATCACGGCACAGTGCACATTTTTCAAGTGCGGCCGGATGTTCCGGGCCTGCCAGTAGGCATCGTAATTGGGGTGCTCCAGAAACTCGTTCCATTCCGGAGCGCGTCCCCGGAGCAGTTGGGATTCCGAGTTGGCCAGCGGACCCATCCGCAGAAAAAAGTCGTAACCATCGGGATTGCGGAAACCAAAAGGTTTGGTGTCGTCGTGCAGCGGATCCTCCACGCGCTGGGCAAAAACGTAGAAAAAATTGAAATTCTGCGAAAGAAAAAAGGCCCCGTTGTGATGCAAATCATCGCCCATGAACCAATCCGCAATCGGTGCCTGCGGGGAGGCCGCCTTGAGCGCCGGATGTGAATCGATCATACCCATGGAGGTATAGAAGCCCGGGTAGGAAATGCCGAAGAGTCCCACCTTGCCGCTGTTGTTCCGCACGTTTTTCACCAGCCAGTCGATGCTGTCGAAGGCGTCGGAGCTTTCGTCGAAATCCCGCGGGCCCTTCTGCGGATTGAAGGGACGCACATGCACATACGTGCCCTCGGAACCGTAGCGGCCGCGGACGTCCTGCGTGACCAGGATGAACTTGTCGCGCGCCAGGGTGTGGAAGGATCCGCCGGGGCTGGTGTAATTGTCGTCCCCGTACGGCTTGAGCGCGTAGGGCGTCCGCGTAATTAGAATGGGCCACGCCTCGGAATCGTCCTTGGGCGTATAGACCCGGGTGAAGAGGCGCGTGCCGTCGCGCATCGGGATCCGGTATTCGTGCTTGGTATAAAGCTCGGCCAGCCAGGCGGAATTGGTCTCGGCGGCATGGGTGCTCAGCCGGAAAATGGAGAGCCAAAGGGCGACTAGGAGCAGGCGGCAGCGTCGTGGCGACATGCCACACAATGTCGTCCGCGGAGGCGGGCGGCAAGCGCCGGAGTCAGAGCTTGCGCGTGCTGTGATCCATCATCCAAAACGCATCCGGATTGTTCGGCGAAGGCTGATTGAGCGGCAGTGGCACCCCTTTGGACAGCTTCGGAAACGTGCGGGCATCCACCCAGCGCTTGATCTCACTGTGGCCATCGGCAAACGAAAAACCACCGGCGTGGTTGTGGTAACTCGCCGGGAAGTCGACGATCATCCAGGAGTTCGGCGCGTTGGGATACCCCGTCATGCCGACCACGAATTCGCCGTCGTTGATGCTGTCCTCCCGCTCGTCGAGGAACAGCCAGGTTTGGGACGTGCCGATGTCATTCAAATCACTCAGCTTTTTGAAAATCCGGAACCCACTGCCAAAGTTCGCCACATCCGTGGAATCAAACCAGGCATTCATCGCGATGCTGCGGACCCGCGGCAGCAACGCCCCACCCACCTTGACCGTGCTCTGATCCGCCGGACATTTCCAGACCGCCCGGGATTTTCCGCAATAAGCCCAGAGCACGCTGTTGGTCAGGTCGCGGATGTCCCAGTTGCTGCGATTGGCCCCATCGAAATCGAGATTCCCCTGCACCCAGGCTTGCGGTCCGTAGGACTGCGGCACGATGTCCCGGTTATCCCCGAGGTAGAGCTGCCAGGCCAGCGCCATCTGATGGCCGTTGTTCATGCACTGGATGCCCTGCGCCTTCGTCTTGGCCTTGGCGAGGGCGGGCAGCAACATGCCGGCGAGAATGGCGATGATGGCAATCACCACCAGCAGTTCGATGAGCGTGAAACCATTTCGCAGGCCTCCACGAACCGCAGTCGATTTGGCGGACATCATCCGGGAATCCTATCGGGTGGATGCGGTAAGGCGAACCATTTGTGGGCAACAATGCGGTGCCGGCGAATTTCCATGCTGGAGCCGGCGTGCGGCTTCAGCTAGTGCTCTGGCATGGCGACATCGATACGGAACCAACGGGTGCTCATCTTCGTGGAGGACGATTACGAGGATCTGGAGCTGTGGTACCCCAAACTGCGACTGATCGAGGCCGGCATTCCCGTCACGGTGGCCGGGCCCAAAGCAGGTCAACGCCACTTGGGCAAGCAGGGCTATCCCTGTGTTGCCGACGCGGCCATTGCGGACATGAAGTCGACCGATTTCGCCGGAGTACTGTGCGCGGGCGGTTGGATGCCGGACAAGTTGCGGCGGGACCCGCAGGTGCTCCAACTCATTCGGGAATTTCACGCCAGCCAAAAACTCGTGGCGGCCATCTGTCATGGGGGATGGATGCCCATTTCCGCCGGCATCTATCGGGGAGTGCGCGTGACCGGTTCGCCGGGGATCAAGGATGACCTGATCAATGCCGGAGCGCTCTGGGAAGACGCGCCGGTCGTGGTGGATCGCCATTTCGTTTCCAGCCGCCGGCCCGACGACCTGCCGGATTTCGGTCGGGAAATGCTGCGGGTTTTGGGACGGTAGTCGCCGAGATGGGCCGGCGAACTCCGGAAGTTAAACCCGACGCACTGCCGCCGGAATCCACGCGGGATGGATGTCTGCCAGAAACGGCTTTTCCCGCCGGTACGCGTCCATTGCCGTAAAATCAATTTCCGCGCCGATCACACCCTCCTGATCCCCCGCGTCGGCGACGATTTCGCCCTGATGATTGACGATGAGACTGCGGCCGGAGTAATGGAATTGGGGATCGGTGCCAACGCGATTGACGCCCGCCACCCAGCACTGGTTCTCGATCGCTCGCGCTTGGAGCAATTTCACCCAATGCGACAAGCGCGCATCCGGCCAGCTTGCCATGAAGGTCATCAGTCGCGCGCCCGCCCGCGCCGCCGGACGTTGCACCTCCGGGAAGCGGAGATCGTAACAAATGAAGGGAGCGACGAGACAGTCCTCCCACGGAAACACGACGGGACCGGGGCCTGCCTCGTAGGCCGCGGATTCGCCGCCGGGAGTAAAGGGGTGGGCCTTGGTGTAGCGGGCGATCTCCCGGCCTGCCGGCGAGTAGGTCACGCACTCGTTGCGACCCCGTCCCTGCGCTCCGTTGCCCACGATGCCCGCCATCAGATAGATTCCCATTTCGCGGGCCAGACCGGACAGAAAGTTTTCCGAAACCCGCGCGGCGCCCTCGGCGATGGCGGGAACGTCGAGGCTGAAGCCACAGGCAAACATCTCCGGCAATAGCGCCAGCGAACCCGCGGGAATTCTGGCCGCTGCGAGCAGCCCGCGGACCCGGGCATGATTGAGATCACGCCGTTCCCAAACGATATCGTGCTGGCAGCAGAAGATTTTCATTTCGTGTGGCCGCCAACCTATCGCCCTCCCACCCGCCGCACAATGAGGCGGCGAGGGCACTTCACGGCTTCAGGTCGCGGACGAATTTGTCCAGCCGAGTCAGGCCCTTTTCGATATTGGCCAGGCTCGTCGCGTAGCTGATGCGGATGTAGTCGTCGGCCCCGAAGGCGATTCCAGGCACCGCGGCAACCTTTTCCTGTTCCAACAAACGGGCGCAAAAATCCGCGGATTTCAAGCCCGTCCGGCTGATGTTGGGGAACAGGTAGAACGCGCCCTTGCTATTGACGCAGGTGATGCCCGGCAGGGCGGTCAGCATCTCGTAGGCCCGGGTGCGGCGCCGGGAATATTCCGCCAGCCAGCGGGGAAGATGCTCCTGCGGGCCCGTCAAGGCGACCACGGCACCCTTCTGGGCGAAGCTGGTGGGATTGCTGGTGCTGTGGGATTGCAGGGCATCGATCACCTTGGCAATCGGCTCGGGGGCGGCAATGAAACCCAGGCGCCAGCCGGTCATGCTCCACGCCTTGGCAAACCCGTGCACGATCACCGTGTTGGCCTGGTGGGCGGGACTGAAGCTGGCGACACTCTTCACCACGGCACCGTCGTAAGTGAGGTGCTCGTAGATTTCATCGCTCATGATCAACACACCGCATTCCAGGCAGACGTCGCCCAGCGCCTTGACCTCCGCCGGCGTGTAGACACTGCCGGTGGGATTGCTGGGCGAATTCAGGATGAACAACCGGGTGCGCGGTGTAATGGCAGCGCGGAGTTGGGCCGGAGTGACTTTGAACTCGGTCTGGTCGGACGTCGGCAGAATCACGGGCGTGGCCGACGCGAGCTTGACCATTTCCGGATAGCTCAACCAATACGGGGCCGGGATGATCACTTCGTCGCCCTCCTCGCAGGTGGCGAGGATGACGTTGAAGCAGGAGTGTTTGCCGCCGCAATTGACAATGATTTGGGAGGCCTTGTAGCTCAGTCCGTTTTCGCGCTGGAACTTCGCGGCAATGGCTTCGCGCAATTCGGGGATGCCGCTGCTGGGCGTGTACTTGGTGAAACCCGCGGCCAGCGCGGCGGCGCACGCGTCCTTGATGTGTTGCGGCGTGTCGAAATCCGGTTCCCCGGCGCCGAAGCCGACGACGTCCTCTCCCGCGGCTTTCATGGCCTTGGCTTTGGAATCGATGGCCAGAGTCAAAGACGGCGACAAGGCTGCCGCGCGGCGGGCGATTTTGTAGTTCATAACGAGCGGGCGGGAGGAAAGCAGGGGGCGCGGGCGCGGCAAGGGGTTTTGGTGAGGCCGGACGGGCCGGGGTGGGAGACAACCTATTCACGCCCCCTCCGCCGGGCCCGCGAGATGCCGGGAGCACCCGCCCAGAGGGAGCCAGCACGTCGATTTGAAATTCCCCCTGCCTTCAACGGAAGCCGAACACGGGCGGGAAGATGACCACCACCAGGGCTGCCCACACGGCGTACACGGGCAGATAGGCCACCTGCCATTGCTCCAGCGCGGCGAACGAGCCCCGGCGGCGAACGAAGCGCGCATAGAGCCACCCCGACCGCGCCAGATTGAAAAGCAGAAGGAGATTCTCGCCAAGCGCCGCCACCCGGTTGGGCGTGAAGCCAAACTCGGAAATGCGGGCCGCGATGGCCGCCAGCGCCACCGCGTCGACCGCGAGCGCGCTGACCACCAACACCAGTTGCAGCCCGTCGAAAACGTCGGGCGGCGCTTGCGGGTCGCGCGCTGACGCGGCGTAGAGCACCAAGCCGCCGACGACGGCGAGCAACAGATCGAAGCTGATCAGGACCTCCCGCTTCACGTTGATGGGGCTGCCTGTCCAGGCCATGGTGGTCAGAAACCCGAGCAGCAGAAGTGTGAACAGCGGTGTGAAGAGTCGGGTCAGCACCGGCACGATGTTCTCGATGACGCCTTGCTTCGCCTCCACGAGCCACGATCCGATGATGACGGCCCCCGCCGCGCCGCACGGGAGCAACCAGCCCCCGACGAACCAATCAGCCTTCAAGTCGATGGCGCCGAAAAGCATGATCGTAAAGCCGGCGAGGACGCCGCCGCCGAGCGCGATCAGCGCGTAGTAGATCGCCAGTTCGCCCGAGAACTGGACGAAGTTCATGCGTCCGCCGCCGGTGAACCAACGGCCTCCGAGGTAGGCGAAACCGACGACCAGCCAGAGAGCAATCGGCAGGTGCAGCGCAGTCAGCATCGCTGTGTTGCTGCGGGGAGGGAGCGGGAAGACATTGGCGAAAACGGCTCCGGTCGCAAAGGGCAGCGCGAGCCAGAGGCCGCTCGCAACGCTCGCGCCACGTTTCCACACGAAATAGATCACCAGCAGCGGCAGGACGAACAGGGGGGCGTTGCGGAAGTAGAAGAGTCCCTCCCCACTATCGATCCCAAACCCGAACAGGGCCGGCACTTTGACGGCCAGCGCCGCGGCGACGGCAAGACTCAAAACGACCAGCATCTCGGCGCGTGGGGAGTTCGCCGATTCATCGGCAGCATCCGGCGCAACGACCAACTGCTTCCACAGTCGCTCGGAGTGCTCGAGCGCAAACTCGCGCGAAAGCGCATGGAGGCTCCCCATGCGCTTGACGGCGACCAGGAATGCTTCGTCCCCCGACAGACCGGCTTCGGTGAGTGCCGCCAACTGGGCACGGAGGTGACCTTCCAGTTCGTCAATGTCGGGGCCGTGGATGGACCTTCGACGCGTCCCGATAAGTGTAGGTGAACGGGATGCGCCCCAACCGCGGCCCCGTCGTGTCGGCGTAGCAGGCGACGTCGAGCCAGTGCCATCCCCAACGCTCTCCAGATGCAGGAGACGCCAGCAAGCGATCCACCACCCGGGCGAAAGCATCCGGGGCGTCGTCGCCCACAAACCGGTCGATCTCGGCCGGGATGGGCGGCAGTCCGGTCAGGTCGTAGGTGGCGCGGCGGATGAGTGTTCGCTGGTCGGCCGAAGGTGAGGGCGCCAGTCCCATTTGATCGAGACCTGCGAGGATATAAAAGTCGACCGCGGTGACGGGCCAGGCCTTGTTTTTGACCCGTCTTCAACACTCTTTTTATATAATACTCTTAGAAACGTGAGATTTGCTGGAGATTCTGCGTCCAGAATTTTCGTCAGTTCAAAAAGTAGTGCCAAATTATTTTTGGCATGTTATCGATAACACTATATTTTAGGCCTTGATTCGTATTCCGGTGTGTTATTTGCAGGTGCAACTGCATCACGCCGTGTTCTTCCGCGTCAAATCCTCGGGATCCTACCAGTACCCCACCTGCCAAAACCTCATCGAATTCCGCACCATCGGCAATCCAGCGTGCCAAGTCAGTAACGCACCGTGATGCCGAGAATGGCCGAATGGGCCTGGAGATCATGCGGCACTGTCGCACCCCCACCCAGCGGCCCGCTGACACGGGTGTGGAGGAGATGCACATATGCCACGTTGAAGTCCACCCGCTGGGAGAACCGGTACGACACCCCGGCCGCCACGTTTTGTTCCTGGGTCAAAGGATCCAGGATATTCAAGGCGATATTGCCCGAGTTAATCGGGTCCTGGTTGATATTATATCCCACGCGGGCGGTCCACTGGTCGTTGATCCGATACTGGGTGCCGATGGCACCGGCAAAGACGCTGCGCCAACCGAGCTCCCGAAAATCGTCGGTATGCGCGTAATCAAAATAGCGGCCATCGATGGCAAAAACCCATTTCTCAAACCCTGTATAGGAGAAACCCAGGGAAAGAATCATGGGGTAATCGAGGTCAAACTTGACCGTGCCGTCCGGTGTGAAGAAATGCAATGTCTCGATCCATTGGGGACTTTTGAAGGTGAAGCCGGCGTTGAATCCGCAGTCCGCCCGATAATAGACCCCCGTCTGGAAACCAACACCCCAGTGCAGGCGATTTCCCTGACCGGGAGTCGGCGTGGGCGTGATGACGGAGGGACCCAGGGGATCCAGATTCAGGGTGATGGTGGTGATGGTCGGCGCGACTCCCACCGACAATTGCTTCGTCAATTGATAGGACAAGGTCGGTGCAACCTGCAGAATTTCAGCCGAAGCCGAACCCGACGCTCCCTGCAAAGTCGGGTTGGCGGGCAGGTTGTTCTTGAAACCGCCGACCCCAAAAAGTCCCAGGCCCGCGGTCCACGGCGTGTCTTCCAGGTGATGCACCCAGCCGATTTCAGGAATCGGCGTCCATCCGGCATCGCCGCTCGTTCTGCCGCCAAAATTGGAGGTCAACTGGATGTCGGCATAGAGCATTTCCAGTCCCACGCCGAGCTCATTGCCCGGCAGCGCACTGATCGAGCCCGGATTCCAATGCAATGCGCCCATGGCATCCAGCGGCGCGGCGGTTCCGGCGCCGCCCATGGAGCGATTAATCGGGCCAATGCCGGTTAGGGAGATGCCCTGCGCCCGGACGGAATCTCCGAGGGTCAGGGCCGCGCCGGAGAGAACCGCACCAATGACGATGCGGAAAGTTATTGCGCTGGACATGGCGTGATATTTTTGACGCGGTAGATGCTGATCGCAGGCAGGACAACCGACGGCCCCGCAACCAAAAGGTTGCCCGGCCCCGTTGGGAACTAAATGGTGGACGCACTAACTCGACTTTCGGCACCGGAGCCTATTTTTCCGTGAAAACTGCGTATTCATTGTAAAAACTGCACCCTCCCGGCCCTAGGTCTGCACTACAAAATTG
>JAYTHD010000029.1:0-5836 GCA_043732975.1 Verrucomicrobiota bacterium | reverse complement strand
GCGCTCGACAAGGTGCCGGAGGACGCGGGGACGTCCCTCGCTTCGCTCGTCAGCAAGGCCATCACCGCGTATACCACCCGGCAGGCGGGAATGCGGCATGGCATTGCCCTGGACCGCCATCTTACCGTGATCCTGTCCCAAAACGATGCCGGTCCCCGACCCTTGTGCGGGGTCTATTTCAACCTGCATTCGCCCTATACCCGGAAGGCCCCCGCCCGTCGCAACACGGGTGAGGCGGCGAACGCCTGAGGGGTCGGTTCCGCAGCGGATACTCCCGCCGACCCCAAGTCCATGGCCTCGCCTCCCCGGCTCCGCACATTGCTGGTTCTCGGGCGGATCTCCAATCTGCCGACCGTCTGGACCAATTGTCTTTGCGGATGGTTGCTGGGCGGCGGCGGATCGGAGTGGACACTGCTGGTGCTGCTGCTGGGTTCCAGTCTGGTCTACACCGGCGGCATGTATTTGAACGATGCGTTCGATGCCGCGTTTGACCGCCAATACCGGCGGGACCGGCCCATTCCCGCGTTGCAGATCACCGAGGCATTGGTCTGGAAGCTCGGCGGCGCCCTGCTGCTGGGAGGGGGAGTGATCCTCGGTGCCCTCGGCTGGCGCACCGCGATCTGGAGTCTGCTGCTGTTGCTGTCCGTGCTGCTTTACGACGCCATTCACAAGGCCGTGGCCTTGTCTCCCGTGGTGATGGCCGCCTGCCGATTTTTCCTGTTTCTGGCGGCCGCTTCGGCCGGGGATGACGGGGTCACCGGTTCGGCCCTCTGGAGTGCCCTGGCAGTTGCGGGTTGGATCGTGGGCCTGAGCTACGTGGCGCGGCGGGAAAGTGCGGCCGGACCGATGAAGTGGTGGCCCCTGGCGGCGCTGGCGATGCCTTTGATCCTGGCGATCATTGTCAATGACGGACGCTGGCGCTGGGGGATGCTGTTCTGGGTGCTGCTGGTGTCTGCCTGGATCATCAACTGCCTGCGCCACTCCTTCAGTTCCCGGCATCGGAGCCTTGGACGAACCGTCTCGGGGTTGTTGGCCGGCATCTGTCTGGTGGACCTGCTGGCGGTTCCCCCGGAACCGGCACCCATCATTACGTGCCTGCTTTGCTTTGGACTTGCCCGGTTGGCTCAACGGTACATTCCGGCGACCTAGGGGCGACGGACGGGTTGGGCCGGCGACCTCAGCGGTCCGGCCGTTCCGCGGCATACAGCTCCGCCAGCAATTGACTGGCCGCGTCCACCAGCATTTCGCCGGATCCCGCGGCGCAGCGGGCACTGACAGGTTCGTAATTGCCCTCCGCGTAACTGCGTCGATCCGGGATGTAGCCGATGCTGCCGTTGGCGAGTTCGGCGATGAGGATTTGGGGGAAGGGGGAACGTTTCTTGATGGCCAGGCCGAGTTCGACAAAGATTTCACCGGGCAGGCTCACCCAAGCCACTTCACGACCCAGGGCAATGACCTGCACCTCGACCTCCAGGGGTTGTCCCTCGCGGGCCGCAATGTCGAGGACTTGAAAGCCTTTGACGAGACGCATGAAACCTTCCCGGGTGTTGTCCCTGGCCGTCACCACGTCAATGCGGGCTTGGGCAATTTCTGCCTGAGTAATCGGCGCGAGGGGCAGTCGGACCCTGACGCTCTTGACGCGAAACAGCGAGTTGTCGGGAACGACCTTGAGTTGTTTTTCGGCGAGGAAGACGGAAGCCGCCAGGATGGTGCCCAGACGATTAGCTTCCGCGGGTCCGCCTTGATTGCGGACCCAGCGGACATCGAAGTGATTGAGATTTCCGCAGGTGCCATTGGCAAAAAGCGTGACGCAATTGGATCCGTGATATTCGGCCAGGCGACGCGCCAGGACGCCGGGATAATCGGCGGATGCCAGGGCGCCGCCCACGGTGTCCGGGTGCATGGCGAAATTGACGTAGCCGGCCACGGCGGGCACGTGCTGGGTGGGCGGATGCGCCGGCTCGATCAATACCAGGCCCACCTCCGGATCGGTCGTTCCCGCCGGCCCCTGGATGTCCGGATTCAACTTGCCCGAGTTCCAGCCCACCGTGCCGTCGCGGAGATAGAACCGCCGATTGTAGGCGAGGTTTTCGCAACGACCGGAGGCCACCGAAATCTGCACCGGTGCGGTGTGTTGAGCGGCCTGCGCCACCGCCTCGCTGATGAGCCCGGGCAATCGTTCGGTGTGGGTGAGGACCAGGGAATTGGTGCTGCCCACCAGCGGCCCGCGGGCACCGGGCTCACTCAACTCCGGCCCGGTGTGGGCGTGGGTCGCCGAGATCATGATCTGGCCGGGAGAAATGCCGGTGCGCCGATGGACTTCGGCCCGCACGGCTTCCGTGAGTGAGCGTGTGGTGCTGATCAGGTCGAGGGTCACCAGCGCGATCCGGGTGGCGCCGTCGTCGAGCACCAGGGCCTTGGCCTGAAGGGGATCGAGCACGCCTTCCATGCCCCGTTCGTGATAATAGCCCGCCATGGGGGTACGGGCCGGCGGGGTGATGTCGACGGCGGCCGCCCCGGCCCGCATTTCGGCGCGCACGACCGGGGTCAGGAGCAGGCCGAGACCCAGGCTGAGACTCCCGATTGGCGAAGATTTCACGGGCCAAAACCTGTACCGCCCCGGGCCCGGGGGGAAGCGCTCATATCGGTTTTTGCCACGAACGCAATTCGGGAGCGCGGGTGGGTCGGGTCCAGGAACGGGGGTGAATGAAGGCCCCTGCTGTTTGGAGAAGGCGTTTTTCCCTGTCAGTTTGCCGGGCAGTTTTTATTCTGGAAAAATGAATTCCCTGGAACCTTCCGTGCTCGTCCAACAGCTGAATTGGCGTTACGCAACCAAACGATTCGATGCCACCCGCCAGATACCGGCCGCGGAGTGGAGTGCGCTCGAACAGGCGCTGGTGCTGTCGCCTTCGAGTTTTGGATTGCAGCCGTGGCGATTCATCATCGTGACCGATCACGCCCGCAAGGCGGCGCTGGTGCCCCATTCCTGGAATCAGACCCAACCGGTCGATTGCTCCCATTTTGTGGTGTTCACGGTAAAGACCGGACTGGATGCGGCCCATGTGGATCATTATCTGGAACAGACCGTGGCGGTTCGTGGGGGCACGGTGGAATCCCTGGCGGGCCATCGCGGCATGATGCTGGACAGTTTGGATAAGGCCCGCGCCGGCGGCTTTCTCGACCAGTGGCAAATGCATCAGGTCTACATTGCCCTGGGCCAGTTCATGACCTCGGCGGCGATGCTGGGAATTGATACCTGTCCGATGGAAGGGCTGGCTCCTGAAAAGTACGACACGGAACTGGGCCTGAGCGGAACTGGTTATAAGACCGTCGTGGCGTGTGCCGCAGGCTACCGGGCCGGCGACGATAAATACGCCCGACAGGCAAAAGTACGCTTCCCCGTTTCCGAAGTGGTGCAGTATCTCTGAGATCAACCATCGGCCAACTGCCGGCGGATTTGCTGAATGACAACCAGGTTTGTCCGGGCGGCGACGGCGTGCGGACTGCTTGGAGGAATTCTTTGAAAATGCGCTTCCGCCGCGTCCAACTCGGCGAGGCGCAGGCAGACGGCGCCGAGGTTCAGGTCCAATTCATCGCCCAGGATGCGCCGGTCAAAACTCACCTCGCGATCATAACTCTCATCCTGCGCCAGCCGTTGCAGTGTGGCCAGGACGGAATGGGCTCCGGGGAAGTCCTCCCGCAGGAAGCGCCGTCGTCCGATGTGCCAAAGCAGCGGGGCGCCCCGCGGGAACCAGCGCAGCGCCACGGCTTCCAATTCCGGACCGGGAAGCGGGAAGTCCAGTTCGGCTTCCGTCGCCGTTAGCAGGTACTCCAGCAATAGGGCCGAGAGTGGCAGGGGTGCCTCGGGCTCCATTCGTCGGGCCCAAAGCCGACGCGCATTCCGGCGAAGCAGTTCCAGTCCGGAGCTGTCGCCGAGCGAGAGCAAGGTCCGTCCCAGTTCAATTTCGTAATAGGGATTGCCCGGTCGATCCGCGAGTTCCATCCGCATCAAACTCGCCCCACGCTCCAGTTTCCCCTGCGTGGTGGCCGCGTGGACATAGCCGTAGTGGCGCAGTCGGATATCGGCGTCGGCCACCACCAGGCCGTGGCGCGTGGCGACCGCGGACAGGGCTTCAGTGAATTGCGGATGACACCGTCCAATGTAGCGCAGTTCGGAGCGATTTCGGTATAGGCGCGGGTGTTGCATCCAGACCCCCGGCTCACCCGCACCGTCCGGCGTGGCCACGTCGATCACTGCCTGCAAGTCCAACCGGGAGATGTGGTAGGCCAGCACGCGCGGATCCGCCATCGCCGGTCGGACCGCGGCCACGCTGCCTGACATCAATTCCTCGTCAGCGTCGAGTAAAAGAATCCAATCACCCGTCGCGTGTGCCGTGGCAAAGTTGCGGGCGGCGGAAAAATCGTCGTCCCACGGGCGTTCAATCACCAGCGCACCCAGCGACCGGGCCATCGCTGGGGAACCGTCGGTGGAACCGGTGTCGGCGACGACTACCTGGTGAGCGACGCCGGCCACCGACGCAATAGCCCTGCGCAAATGGGCACGATCATTGCGGCACAAAAGGCAGACCGAGAGCCTCACGCGAATCCCTGACTGGCCCCGGTCGCGACCGGCGGCGTGGGGCTTAGGCCCGGCGACGTGCCGACCAGCGAGCCGCCAGCAGCGCCGCCATTCCCAAGGCCGCCCACGTCCCGGCTTCCGGAATCGGGGTGATGAGAGTAAAGCTGCCTCCCGCTGTCGGGTCGCTGAAGTTATAGAGATTGAAGCTGAGCCCGCTGCCGACGGCCGGTCTGTTGTCGGCAACCAACGCCACTTCCGTGGCGCCCTACTTCGCGAAATCGAAGAAGTTGTTGAGATTCGGCGTATCGCTGGAGCTGCTGGCGAGAAGATCAGTGACCAACGAGGCTTCGGTCGGAGACGCTCCGAACAGGCCGGCAAACGAACTTCCGAGGGCGACAAAATCCCGACCGTTGCCTAGAGAAATGCCGGTTTCCGTCGTTGGAGCGGTGGCCAGATAGCTGCCCACCAGAACAAAGCTATAACCGGTGATGCTGACTCCAGTCGAGAAGGAGGATCCGGCAGAATTTGGGCTCTGTATGCCGCCCGTAAAATCGACCGTAAAGGGGGGGCGCTGCAGAGTGACCGTGGTCAGGCTGCCGTCGGTCAGGTTGCCGAGATACGCAATGGACTTGGGGCCGGCCGGGGAGGAGTTACCGTAGTAGATGAACCGGGCATTGTAGAGAGTGGCTCCGGGAGTCAGGAAATGGACGCCGAGTTCGAAAGTGTCCATCGTCGCCACGTTCGAGACGGCGTTTACGGTCCAGGTTGTGGCCATGGCGGCGGCCGCACAAAGACTGGCACAGCGAGCAGATGCATTCATCGACCTCCCAAGTACGGGGAATCGTCACATGGGGCAAGGTGGATTGTGGGAGTTTCGACACCTTGGAACGGACTCGCCGCCGTCGTGGCTCGTGCTTGCTGGTGAGGGTTCAACCACACACTGTGAGCGGATGCGTACACATGTCATCGCGGTGGCCAATCAGAAGGGGGGCGTCGGCAAGACGACCACCACCGTGAATCTCGCCGCCTGCCTCGCGGCCATGGGACGAAAGGTGCTGTTGATCGATCTGGATTCCCAGGCCAATGCCACCAGCGGCGTGGGGCTGGAAAAGCTGGAGGGCGGCAGTGTTTATCGACCGCTCTTGGGCGAGGGCACGCTGGAGGAACGGATCAAACCCACCGCCTTTCCCAATCTGTTTGTGATCGCCAGCGAGGTCGATCTGTGTGGTGCGGAGGTGGAATTGGCCCGGTCGGAGG
>JAYTHD010000028.1:0-4596 GCA_043732975.1 Verrucomicrobiota bacterium | reverse complement strand
AGAAGCGGGTCAAGGAACTCGTGCCGCCAGCGGTGAAGTTTCCCTACATCAAAATGGGCCGCTCGATCTCCGGATTCCGGTTGAATCAGACCGGCGGCAAATTTGGGCTCTTCGACAACCAGATTTTTCTGGGGGACTACAGTCTCAGTCTCATCCTGCGGGCCACCACCGAAAGGATCAACGGCGTGTGGCAGGGGGCCTGTTATCCGTTCCGCGAAGGGCTGGCCACCGGAATCATGAACGTGGAGTTTTCGCCGCGCGGGCAACTGGTCGTGGGAGGGTTCACCACCAGCAGCCAGTGGCCGGTGCGCGGAACCGAGCCCTTCGCGCTCCAGCGCCTCGACTGGAATGGCGTCGTGCCCTTCGAAACCAGAGAGATCAACATCCGGAAGGACGGCTTCCGCATCACGTTCACCCAACCCATAGATCGGGAGATCGCTGCGCGGACGGATGTTTACGCCATCACCACCTACACCCACGTGTACGAT
Organism: Verrucomicrobiota bacterium; assembly: GCA_043732975.1. Taxonomy (GTDB): domain Bacteria; phylum Verrucomicrobiota; class Verrucomicrobiia; order Limisphaerales; family UBA9464; genus CANIZL01. The sequence goes on along the minus strand of JAYTHD010000028.1, from coordinate 4,108 downwards.
GCCGGCTACGGCAGCCCCGAGGTGGACCTGACGACCGCCCGGGTGACCGCAGCAGTTCCGTCGGCCGACGGACTTTCAGTCGAGGTGCATCTGGAAAAGGTAGTAGAAGATCACATCCACGATTTCGATCTTTCAAAAATGCGCTCCCGGGACGGTCACCGTCTGGTTCACCACAAGGCGTATTATACCGTGAATGAGATACCGAAAAACTAAGGCCATCACTCCGATCCGCCTCATGACAAAATCGTTTCAACGTTTTCTCTGAATCCCATTCTTCCATCCATGACGCCCATAGATCTCCGAAGTGATACAATCACCCAACCCACACCGGCCATGCGCGAAGCGATGGCCCGGGCGGAAGTGGGTGATGATGTGTTTGGCGACGAGCCGACCGTGACCCGGCTGGAAGCCCGGGTGGCGGAAATTCTCGGCAAGGAGGCCGCCGTGTTCACGCCTTCCGGCACCATGGCCAATCAACTGGCATTGCGTGCCCAGACGGAATCCGGCGATGAGATCCTCGTCGATGGCAATGCGCTTATTTACTACTACGAAGCGGGTGGTCCGGCGGCCCTGGCGGGCGTGATGTGTCGCTGTCTTCCCGGGGTGCGGGGCGTCTTCACCGCCGCGGATGTGGAAACCGCGCTCCGTCCCGTGGATCCTCACTATTCCCCAACGAAACTGGTGTGCCTGGAAAACACGCACAATCGCGGTGGCGGTGCCGTCTGGCCAATGGAGCGGATCCGGGACGTGGCGCGGGTCGCCCGGGAACACCGCCTGCGGCTCCACCTGGATGGCGCGCGACTGTGGAACGTCACGGTCGCCACCGGCATCCCGGAGCGGGAATACGCCGCGCCTTTCGACTCGGTGAGCGTGTGCTTCTCCAAAGGATTGGGCGCACCCATCGGATCGGTTGAGCCCATCAACCATCGGCAACGCCCCTTCGCACTCCTGCGTGAAATTCCAGGGATTGGCCGGAAAAGGCTTGCCACAATTCTGCCTTCTCGGCATTCCGGACATCGTGAAACACATGGACGCAGCCGCCTGTCTCATTGGCTTGGGTGTGCTCCCGCTATTCCCATTGCTCGGCGCCAGCACTTCACTGGTGCGGGATCACCCGCCCGTTGACTACGCCAATCAACCCCTCCGCTTTTAGGCCAACATCGGCCAGGCGGACGCCACGATCGAATTCCTGGCGCACGGCCCCAACGGCCACCTTTTGTTGACCCGCCGGGGTGCATGGCTCACGAGGCCACCCGATGTCGTGGAAGCCGCATCCCGCTCCCTCCATTTGAAGCTGCTCGGGCCAATACTCATCCACCAGCGGAAAGCCTCGAGCAACTGCCGGGTCGGGCCAACTATTTTGGGGGCAACGATCCCGCCCGCTGGTACACCAATGCGCCCACCTACGCGAGGGTCAAATACCACGACGTCTATCCGGGGGTGGATCTGGTCTATCACGGCAACCAGCAAAGGCTCGAGTATGACTTCATCGTCCAGCCCGGAGCGAAACCGGACGAGATCCTTCTGGAATTTGCCGGCGCGGAGAAAATCACCCTGGAGTCGAATGGCGATTTGCGGTTGCAACAGCAGGGCGATTCGGTGCGCCAGGATCGTCCGGTGGTCTATCAGGAAGTGGATGGCGTGCGCAGGGAACTGACCGCCAACTACGTTCTCGACACCGATATGCGGGTTGGTTTTCGGGTCGCCGAGTACGACCGGACCCGGCCGCTCATCATTGACCCGGTGCTCGCCTATGCGACGACCTTTGGTGGCAAGGCGGGGCAGCCTTTCACCGGGGCCTTTGGTCTGACGACAACAAGCGGATTCAAAGGTAATCCGGATTTCCTCACCATCACCGAGGGGAGCTTGCCACCCGAACTTTCGCTCGTCTCCGAGGCAGGCGCCAATGGGGGGAAGACGTTTAGAATTCAGGGAACTCCGAGCGGCCCGGGCACCTACCATCTCACGGTCCACTGCACCAAGGGCACATGTCCTTACGACGGCGACATCACGATCGAAATATCAGTGCCTTGACCACCGACGTGCGTGCAGCGAGCCCCCGAGGTGTACGAGTCTCTGACGAGCTAAGCGATGACGGAGTCCCACCCCAACGCGGGTGGCTCGGAGAGACACTCCACCAGTTTTGTGGCCGAAGGCCAGCCAGCAAGGTGGCACGAGAGTCCTCGCGAGTGTCCCTTCTGCCCGGTGGAGCGAGACTCTGTCGAGCTAAGCTGATCCTTGGAAATGGGACTCGGCGCGCCCGGATCTCGCGCGGACTCTCGAACCACCGGTTCGCTCCCGACCAACGTCGACGTCATCCCGTGTTCCAGGACAGTCCGCGTTTGACCCCGGCAGCAGCGTACCGAATACTTCAGCCACGTCGTCCGAATACAGTTTAACTGATCGATCAAAAAAAGCATGTCTACCGAATCCAAATGCCCCTTTCAACACGCCGCCGGGGGTGGCACGAAGAACCACAACTGGTGGCCGAATCAGCTGAAGCTCGAACTGCTGCACCAGCATTCCGCCAGGTCCAATCCGATGGGCGGGGACTTCGACTACGCCCGGGAATTCAAGAGTCTCGATCTCGCCGCCTTGAAACGGGATCTCGGTGCGTTGATGACCGACTCCCAGGACTGGTGGCCGGCGGACTTCGGCCACTACGGGCCCTTGTTCATCCGCATGGCCTGGCACAGCGCCGGCACCTACCGCACTGGCGATGGCCGGGGCGGCGGCGGCCGGGGTCAGCAACGCTTTGCCCCGCTCAACAGTTGGCCGGACAATGTGAGCCTCGACAAGGCGCGTCGCCTGCTCTGGCCGATCAAGCAAAAGTACGGCCGCAGGATTTCCTGGGCCGACCTGATGATCCTCACTGGAAACGTCGCGTTGGAAACGATGGGCTTCAAAACGTTTGGTTTCGGCGGCGGTCGCGAAGACGTCTGGGAGCCGGATCACGATGTCTATTGGGGCCAGGAAACCACCTGGCTGGGGGACAAGCGTTATACCGGAGACCGGAACCTGGAGAATCCGCTCGCGGCCGTGCAAATGGGGCTGATTTACGTCAATCCTGAAGGCCCGAACGGCCACCCCGATCCAATCGCCTCAGCGCGGGACATCCGCGAAACCTTCGCCCGCATGGCAATGAACGACGAGGAGACGGTGGCGCTCATCGCGGGCGGACACACCTTCGGCAAGACCCACGGCGCCGGCCACGCGTCCCACGTCGGACCGGAACCGGAAGCGGCCGGCCTCGAGGCCCAGGGCTTGGGTTGGAAGAACAGCTTTGGCACGGGCAAGGGCGGCGACGCGATCACCAGCGGATTGGAAGTCACCTGGAGCAACACGCCCACGAAGTGGAGCAACAGCTTCTTCGAAAATCTGTTCGGCTTCGATTGGGAACTCACGAAAAGCCCCGCCGGTGCGAATCAGTGGACACCGAAGAATGGCGCCGGCGCCGGCACCGTGCCGCATGCACACAACCGGTCCCAACGGATCGCGCCGTCCATGCTGACCACCGACCTCGCCCTTCGTTTCGACCCGGCTTACGAAAAGATCTCGCGCCGCTTCCAGGCGCATCCGGATCAGTTCGCCGACGCGTTCGCCCGGGCGTGGTTCAAGCTGACCCACCGCGACATGGGACCGCGCGCCCGTTATCTGGGCGCCGAGGTTCCCGCCGGGGATCTTATCTGGCAGGACCCCATTTCCGCACTCAACCACCCGCTGATCGACGCGCAGGACATCGTCTCGTTGAAGAGCACGATCCTCGCTTCCGGCCTGTCCGTGTCGGAATTGGTCGCCACCGCCTGGGCCTCGGCGTCCACGTTCCGGGGATCCGACAAGCGCGGCGGAGCGAACGGCGCCCGGATTCGCCTCGCCCCGCAGAAGGATTGGGAAGTCAACAATCCCGCTCAACTGGCGAAGGTCCTCAAGACCCTGGAAGACATCCAAAGCGCCTTCAACAGCGCCCCGTCCGGTGGAAAGAAAGTCTCGTTGGCGGACTTGATCGTGCTGGGCGGAGGCGCCGGCCTCGAACGGGCGGCGAAGAATGCCGGCCATGACGTCACCGTTCCCTTCACCCCGGGCCGCATGGATGCCTCGCCGGAGCAGA